>JAHQYN010000096.1 GCA_024421085.1 Acidimicrobiia bacterium | reverse complement strand
AACTACCCCAACACACCACCACAGCACCGACCAGCGTCTGTGCAACGCCAGCAACGAGCTGACCACAGACCGGTTCAACTGCAGCCAGCGGGGGGGGGGGGGGTTATGTGAGAGTTCATGAGAGCTCCTGAAACACGTACCGCGGGCACCGGCACGATACAACAGGCAACCCAAAAACGCAACCGCGCCTCCGAGCCTCGACAACCCGCGAGCATGAAATACAGGCGCCTCAGCGAGCGGCCAGCTAGATGTAGTCGGCGTCTAGCGTTTCAGACCTGCGCGTGCCACGGCGGTGGTGTGGGCGGATCGTTCGAGTGTGTCGTCCAACGGTTCGAGCTCAATGTTCGCGCCGGCGTGGTCCAGCGCCCAGCGCAGCAGGGTGTCGGCCAGCCAGGGGTTCTTGGGCAACAGCGGCCCGTGCAGGTAGGTGCCGACACGGCGGCCCGACACCGCGCCCTCGAAGCCGTCCTGCCCGTTGTTGCCGCGGCCCTTGGCGACTCTTCCCAACGGGGCGCACTCCGGGCCCAGACGGGTGCGACCGGCATGGTTCTCGTAGCCGACCACCGTGCCGGTCTCGCCGTCGAGTTCTGCGCTGAGGACCACATCGCCGATGAGCCTGTCGGTTCCGGCGGTGGTCTCGAGGTCCAACAGCGCAGTGCCGGGCAGCTCTTCTCCGTTGGCACCCACGTAGCTGTGTCCCATGAGCTGATATCCGCCGCACACCGCCAGCACCGCGGCCCCTCCCTCGGCGGCGCGGCGCAGGGGATCGGCCTTGCCGGCCAGATCCTGCGCGACCGTCCGCTGGTCCCGGTCCTGGCCGCCGCCCAGGTAGTAGAGGTCGCAGTCTTCGGGGATCTCGTCGCCGAGGCCCGCCTCGACCACCTCCAACGTCATCCCCCGCCACTCCAGGCGGCGCCGGAAGACCGCGATGTTGCCCCGGTCGGCGTAGATGTTGAGATGGTCGGGGTACAGGTGCCCGAGGCGCACCAGCGGGCGGTTCGTGCTCATTGGTCCTCCCAGAATTGTCGCACCAGCCCGCGGCTCGCCAGCACGCCGCGGACCTCCAGCATCGCCGTGTAGGTGGGCAGGACGTAGAGGCGCCCGTCCGGGCCGCTGGCTTGCAGGGCCTTGTCGAGCGCCGCGGCGGGTTCGGGCACGACCGCGGTGCGGGTCGGGTCTGCGCCGGCGTAGCGGAACCGCAGGGCGAGGTCATGCGCCCGAGTTCCGCTGAGTGTGAGTGATCCGAGCCGGTCCTGTTCCAAGAGGAGTTCGTAGTCCACATCCCAGATCCAGGAGACGTCCTGACCGTCGGCGGTGCGGTCGTTGAGGAGGATCAGCAGGTGCAGCGGACCGCTCTCGTCCAACACCATGCGCAGGTTCTCGTTCGCTCCGGCGGGGTTCTTGGCCAGCAGCGTGGTCAGGCGCGTCTGCCCGACGGAGATGTGCTCGGCCCGCCCGAAGGCCGCGCTCCGCTTCCCGAGCGCTTCGGCGACGGTCTCTGGGGCCAGTCCGACCGCGAGCGCGGTTGCGGCCGCTGCGGCCGCGTTGTAGGTGTTGGGCAGCCCGGGCAGACGCAGGTCCACAACCAAGGACGCGCCGCCGCTCGACCCGCGGTCGTCGGTATCGCGGTCGTCGGACCCGCGGTCGTCGGTATCGCGGTGTCGGCGGGTGTTGTTCGGACCGCCGGCCGCGGTGCTGGAAATCGTGACCGTTTGGCCGTCCATTCCCTTGCACACCACGTCGGTGACCCTCACATCTGGATGCGGACGGGTGAGTCCGCACGACGGGCACTCCCACTGCCCGAGGTGGCCGATGGTGACCAACCGATATCGCAGAGGCGCATCGCAGCGGCGGCAGTTGACAGTGTCAGAAGCATGCGAGCGCCGGTCTCTGCCGACGCCCGGATCGTCGATCCCGTAGGACACCGAGTTCGGGTGCTCGGCACCGATCTCGGCCACGGCGGGATCGTCTGCGTTGTATACCAGCGTCGTGTTGGGCTCCAACTCGGCGACCACGGCGCGCCAGCTCTGTGCTAGGTGCTCGAGTTCGCCGTAGCGGTCCAGCTGGTCGCGGAACAGGTTCATCAGCACCACGACCCGCGGACGGGTCTGTGCCACCAGGGCGGCGAGGGCCGCCTCGTCCACTTCGAACAGGGCGATGTCGGGGCTCTGCGCATGAAGCAGGGCTGTGGCCACACCGCGCTCGAGGTTGGAGCCGGCGGTGTTGGCCACTACCCGCGCGCCGGAGTCGTCGAGCGCGGCCCGGACCAGTCGAGTGGCAGTGGTCTTGCCGTTGGTGCCCGACAGCAGTATCACGCCGTCGGGAATCCTCGCTGCCATCTCCGCGGCGGCTTGGGGACGCAGGCGAGCAAGCAGCAGACCCGGCAGCGTGGTCCCTCCGCCCCGGCCGAGGCGACGCGACAGGCGCCCCGCGGTGCGGGCGATGGTCGCGGCGGGCCACTCGGGCAGCGACAGACGGGTCATCGGTGGGCCCGACAGAGGCGGCCGGGCGGGCATGGGCGGTCAACGGCAGTATCGGCCACTGGGTTCCTTCTTCGGGGCTCGTAGCTTGTGAATCTATCGGCCCAGCGTCGGGGGGTTGCGGACCGTCGGGCTCTGTGGATCCTGGTGCATGTCCGGCGGGACGAGGCGGTCAACGTGCGTCCGCGGGGTTGCGGACCGTCGGGCTCTGTGGATCCTGGTGCATGTCCGGCGGGACGAGGCGGTCAACGTGCGTCCGCGGGGTTGCGGACCGTCGGGCTCTGTGGATCCTGTAGAGTCTGTTGCGGTATTTCTCCTGACAGCCGAACGGGGGTTTCGCACATGTCAGTCACGCACGAGCCGACGAGCGCGCTGCTTTCGCCGTTCCCCGAGGGCTGGTACTTCGTTGCGGACCGCCGATCCCTCGACAAGAACAAGCTCATCGAGAAGACTTGGATGGGCGAGAAGATCGTCATCTGGTCAGACGAGAGCGGAGACGTGTGCGTCGCCGAGGCTTACTGCCCGCACCTCGGAGCTGATCTGGGTCCACGGGCAGGGGGGCGTGTGCGCGGCGGTCGGCTGGTCTGCCCCTTCCACGGTTTCGAGTACGATGCTGGCGGCCAGTGCGTCGCCACCCCCTATGCGCCGCCGCCCAAGTACGCCCGGCTGAGAGTGTTCGAGACTCGGGAGTTGGTCGGGCTGATCTTCGCTTGGTGGGGGATCGGTGGCCGGGCGCCGCAATGGGACCTGCCCGCCGAGGTTCCGGACCAGACCGGTTGGGGCGAAGTCCGCATCTGGACCTCCCGGTTCGCAGGCCATCCGCAGGAGACGACCGAGAACGCCGTCGACATGGCCCACCTTCGCCACATCCATGGATACGACGGAGTGAAACGGGTAGAGCCGGTCTCGATCGACGGGCACCGTCTCAAGAGCCGCTTCGACTTCATAACCACACGCAGATTCGCTGGAATCCCGCTCGTGACGCTCGATGTCGCAGCTGAAGCCGACATCTGCGGGTTGGGCTACTCGTTCGTGGACGTGTTTGAGCGCTCAATCGGCATGAACATGCGGCTGTGGGTGCTGGCCACCCCCGTCGACGGCAAACTGATCGACCTTTCGGTGGTCTCCCAGGTTCGAGAGATACGCAAGCCGAACCGCTGGTTTGCGGGTCTGGGATTCCTTCTGCCCAAGCGGCGAGCGCCCGTCATGAACCGGCTGGTGTTGGCGTACCAGCGGCGCGACGTGCTCCAAGACGTGGTCGTCTGGAGCCACAAACGGCCTGTACCCAACCCTCGCTTGGCCCGTTCCGACGGTGAGATCATGGCCTACCGACGCTGGTGCGCGCAGTTCTACCCCGAGACGCCCGTGTCGGTGGGCGACGGCCACCAGTCAGCGACGCACCGCCAACCGACAGCGATGCAACCGACTCCCGTGGAACCGGCTCAGGCACAGCCGACAGCGACGAACCGGCAACCGACGCCTATGCAACCGACGCCTATGCAGCCGACAGCTTCTCAGCCGACAGCTTCTCAGCCGACGACGAATCAGCCGACGACGACACGGCCGGCAGCGAACTGAGGACCGCGGACAATGGCAACGGACGACTCAAACCAGACACCGCGCAGAATCGCTATCATCGGCGCTGGCGTCTCTGGGCTGGGCGCTGCGTGGGCGCTGGACCACAGTCCCGACCGCTTCGACTTCCGGGTGTTCGAGGCGACCGAACGGATCGGCGGCAACGCGATCACCGCCGACATGCCACAGGACGACGGTAGCTCGATTCCCTTCGACATCTCGGTCACCGCCTGCATCCCGTCGGTGTACCAGCACATTCTGTTGCTGTTGGACCGGTTCGGCATCGACCTAGTCGAGACCAGGTTCAGCTACAGCGTCAAGTACGGGGGGCGGATCTACGCCCACGATTTCGATTCCGAGATACGCGAGCAGCTGCAGTCTGAGATCGCCAAGTTCCAGCGGATGCTGGGGTGCCTCAAGAAGTTCGGCTGGTTGAGCCGGTCCCGGTACAAGTTCCTCAACGCTCTCAACCCGTTCAACTACATCAGCATGGGAACGGTCTTGAACTGGGGCGGGTTCTCGGGAGACTTCAGGTACAAGATCCTCAAACCCATGTTCGTCAACTTCTTGATGGCGACGAACGTGTTCGACATGCCAGCGGCGCTGTTCGCGCGATACCTCGAGTTCTTCGACATCGAGGCTGCGACACCGATGCAGACCTGGGACCAGGGGACGAGGCGCATCTACGAGCACCTGTCGGCCGACTTCCAAGACAAGATCTACCTGAACCGGCCTGTCGAGAAGGTCTACCGCTCACCCACGGAGGTCGTGGTCGAGGACACTGCAGGCGTGCGCGAGACGTTCGACGAGGTGATCTTCGCCTGCAATGCCAACCAGACGCTGATGATGCTCGACCAGCCCAGCGGCCTCGAGCGCCGACTGCTCGCGTCGGTCCGTTACGAGAGCGAACTCCACAACCACACGATCGTCCACTCCGACGCCTCAGTGCTCCCCGACAACGAGGTGAAGCCCCTCACAACCCGAAGCAACCACATTGAGCAGTACGGGACAAGGCCGGACAACTACGAGATCACCTACATCATGCACAACCAGCAACCGTGGGCGAAGCGGTCCGACAAGCCCTGTCTGGTGACCTACAACCCGATCACGCCCATCGACGACGCCAAGATCGTGAAGAGGTGGTGGTTCCAACACATCGTGCACGATGTGCGACACGTTGCGCTGACCGTCAACGCCTTCCGCTTCGTCCAAGGGAGGAGGCGGACTTGGTACTGCGGTGCCCACACGCTGATCAACAGCCAGGAGACCTGCCTCGTCACCGGGTTGGCCGCGGCACGACAGATCGGCGCGGACTACCCCTTCGACGACCCCGAAGCGACCCGGCTGTTCAACTACTACGGCAGCATCCTGCACGGCAAGCGGTTCCGCAAGGTGAAGCGCTGACCACCGGGCCGGCAGGCACTATGCCCCCAGACTCTGGGCCCCCAGACTCTGGGCTGTTGGCCGGTGGGTGATTCCCCGGCCCCTCAGCCGGGAAGGTACAGTGAAACGCCATGACACGCGTGCTCGACAGGTTCAGTCGGCTGGTCACCGCACGGCCGTGGATCACGATCCTGGTTCTGCTGCTGGTCACCGTCGGTCTCGGAGCGGGGGCGTCGCTGCGGGACGAGCCGACTGAGGGGGCATCGCTGGAGTTCCTGCCTTCGGACAGCCCCTACCTCGCTGCAGTCGACGAGCTCGACGAGTTCTTCGGTGAGGCCAGCGATGTCAGCGTCGTGACTCTGGTGTTCCGCGGTGAGGCGTTCACGCCCCAGGGCCTGTCGCAGATGGATGCCCTAGTCGGCGAGATCAGCGAGACCCCGGCCGTGACCGCGCTGTTGGCACCCCCAGACCCGATCATTGCGCCGTCGCTGCTCTTCGAGGTCTTCGGGTTGTTCGAGGCCAGCGAGGCCAGCGAGGCCAGCGAGGCCAGCGACTTCGCCTCGGTCACCCAGGCAGAGATCGACGCGATCAGCGCCGCACCGGAACTCGCGGGCGCCTTCGCGGCCCTGTCGGGCGACGATGCCGACGGCACGCCCGTGACCGTCTCGACCATCCGCCTGCGCGACACCGGCGACGAGCGCATCGCCGCAGCGGAGCGGGCCGTCAACGACCTGGCGCTCGGCTCGGAGGGTCCGCTGCGGGTCAGCAGCGTGTCGCCGATCGTGGTCGAGGACGAGTACAAGGAGGCCACCGAGTCGGGCATGGGGCCGTTGATCGGGCTGGCCCTGCTGTTGATCGCGGCGCTGATCCTGCTGTTCCTGCGCACCCCGTCGGACCTGCTGATAACGCTCACCGGCCTGATCTTCTCGCTGACCTGGATCGTCGGGGCAGAGGGCTGGTTGGGGCCCAAGGGGCTCGCCTGGATCGGACCGCCGAGTTCGCTCTCAGTGATGGTCCCGATCATCGTGATCAGCCTCACGGTGGACTATGCGATCCAGGCCGTGTCGCACTACCGCGAGCAGCGGGGAGAAGGCGAGCCCGTCCTCGAAGCGGTTCGGATCGGACTGCGGCATGTGGCCGTCCCGCTGCTTCTGGCCGCTGTGACCACGATCGCCAGCTTCTTCTCCACGCAGTTCTCGCCGATAAGCGTGATCCGCGACTTCGGCATAGTCGCTGGTCTGGGTGTGGGACTGAGCCTGATCGCGATGCTCACGCTGGTGCCAGCGGGGCGGACCATCGTCGACCGTCGGCGAGAGGCGAAAGGCACCTTGGCGGCACCCCGCTCGGTGTCGAGCGCGCTGCCCGGGGTCGAACGCGCCGCGGAACTGCTCGGGTCGGCCGTGGCCCGCCGGCCCGCGCCCTATCTGCTCGTCGTGGTCGGCATAACGGTCTGGTTCGGGTTCGTGGCCACCGGCCTGTCCTCGGAGTTCAGCATTCGTGACATCCTGCCCCGGGACGGGAACGTGCTCAACGACATGGAGAGCCTCGACGAGGCGGTCGGCGGATCGACGGAGGCGGCCACAGTGCTGGTGCGGGCCGAAGCCACTGAGACTCGGACACTCCTGAACGTGCGGGACCTCTCGGCCGCGTTCGCCGACGAACGACGACGCCCGTCCGCGGCTGCTGGACCGATGGCCCCGACCTACGAGACGCTCGTTTTCGACTGGACCCACAACAGCGGCGAGCCCGGCGACAACTACGACCAGGGTCTGGCCGACCTCTTCGCGCGGGCCTCCGCGGGAGTGCAACTCGACCCGGTGCTGATGCAACAGCTCCTTGACGAGCTCGGCGAGAGGGATCCGTCGCTTCAGAGCATGCTCGTCAACGACCCCGACGGCATCGACGCCATCCTGCTGCAGTTCCCCACCTACACCGACGATCCCGAGTCTGCGATGGTGGTCCAACAGGAGATTGAGGCGCTCTGGACCGGAGACGACGAATCCATCACCGCAACCGCTCTGAGCATTCTGCAGGTCACGCTCCAGACCCACATCACCGACGGCCAGACCGAGGCGATCACCACCACCGTCGCGGTCGCGCTGGGCATCCTCACCCTCTTCTTCTGGGTGACGCTGCGCCGCCCGGTGCTCGGTTTCGTCGCGGTCGGGCCGATTGTGCTGGTTCTCATCTGGGTGCTGGGCACGATGGCGCTGCTGGACATTCCCTACTCGCTGATCACCTCGATCATCACGGCGCTCTCGATAGGTATCGGGGTGGACTACACCATCCACATGATCCATCGCTATCAGGAGGAGTTCGCCCGTGGGCGCAACCCTGAGTCAGCGGCAATCCGCACGCTGGCCACGACGGGTTCGGCGTTGCTGGGCTCGGCGCTGACCACAGCGTTGGGGTTCGGCGTCCTGATGTTCTCGCCGCTCGAGGGGATCCAGCAGTTCGGCGTGACCTCGGCGATCACGATCGGCTATTCGCTGCTCGTCTCGATCCTGGTGGTGCCGCCGGCGATGACCGTCTGGGGTGCCTATGAAAACATGCGGCTGCGCTCAACGGTGCAGAGCCTGTGGGACGACCTCGACGTGGCGATCGACGACGTGCATCGTCGTCACACCGAGCAGGGGGCTTCTAGGGGGACCGGCGCTCCAGACGGAACCGGCACCCCGGACGGAACCGGCACCCCGGGCGGGACCGGCGCTCCAGGGGGGACCGGCGCTTCAGACGGGTAGTTCGTTGCGTATCCCGGTGACGGCGAACTTCAGTTTCTTGTTCGGGCACTGCGACGGGAACGGGCTGATCTTGAGCTTGTAGCCCTTGGGGGCGATCTCCATATCGAAGTGGTGCGCCACCAACAAGAGGTTGATCGCCATGTGCAGTTCCGTCCAGCGCGCACCGAGACAGGTGTGTGTTCCCAAGCCGTAGGGCGCGTACCCGGTGCCGAGATGCTCCTTGCGCGGGGCGACGTAGCGGTCGATGTCGAATGTGAACGGATCGGCGAAGAGGTCGCTCATGTAGTGCGTCGCCGTCGTGGCGACGGTCACCCGAGCGCCCTCGGGCAGTTCGTAGCCCTCGACCATGACCGCATTCATCACGTTTCGAATGGACATCGGGACGATCGGGTAAAGCCGCATGACCTCCATGATGAAGCGGCGGGTGATGTCGATCGCCTGCCCGGTGATCTCCTCGGCGTCGGGGTCGCCGTCGGCGAACAGGGCATCCGCCTCGGCACGGATCTTCTCGTGGAACTCCGGTTGAGCGAGCATGGCGTAGATTACGAAGCTGAGTTCGTCGCCCATGTACATGCTCGCGAGCAGCGGCGCTGAGAGCACGAAGCGCATGTTCGACTCGGGGAGGAACTGCCGGTCCGCTGCGTGCATGCTCAGCAGATCGTCGGCGAGGTCGCGTGGGCAGCCCTGCCGTTGGGCGGGAGTGTGGACGCTGAGTACTCGGTCCACCACGTCGTTGATCAACTGCTTGCGGCGTCTCATGCCCGGTGTCTTGAGCATGAACTTGGGAAGGGTCCGAGCGACGTGGGTGTGCAGCGCTCGAGCCTTGAAGGTGCAGAGATCGTCGATGATGTCTTGAGACTCGACACTCACCGACAACGGCGACATAGCCGAATTGGCCAGCCTGCGGCTCAACTTCACTGCCGGGAGCTTCTCTCCGACGGTCCAGGTGTCCATGTGTCTGCGTGTCAGCAAGAGACATTCGTCGAGCTGCTCCTCGAGCCTCGTTCGGGAGTAGCCGGGCTGCACCGACTTGCGATACCGGAAATGGTCTGCGCCGTCGAGGGCGGGCAGTATCCCTGATCCACCGTAGATCTTCTCGAAGTCCTCCATGTAGTCGCGGGCCCTCAGGTAGGTGCGGCCGTGCCGGTGCACCCAGTGGTTGGTCTCCGGTCCGACGAGGACGATCATGTTCTCCGAGAACGGCGGCCGGAGTTCGAACACGGGGCCGTACTCCTCCCCGAGTTGGGCGAAGAGTGCGGGCACGTTTCCCGTTCGGGCGTGCTCGTTGGTGATCATCTTGCGAAGTGGGACGACGGGAATCTTCTTGCTCAGGGCGGTGCGCCGGAACAGCGGTCGCGCGATGTTGTCGTGGACTGCCTCGGCAATGGCTCGACCGATCAGGTCCATCTTTTTGATCTGTTCGATCCTCGGTTCGGTCTCCTCGTCCAACTCGAAGATGTAGCGAAGGACGTCGCAGGTTTCGATCAGGCAGATGATGATGATGTCGCGCGGCTCGGGGATCTCGTCGGTGAAGATGGCATTGCTGATCCTGGTCTTGACGAATTCGACGGCGGTGCCCACCTCGGTGCCGGTGTGGTAACCCGATCGCCAAGCGGTCTGGTCCAGCGACCAGAAGTCGCCGTCGTGGTGCCGCAGGATGTGGAGTTCGACTAGGCGGTCCAGGGTCATGTCGATGATCGACTCGGCGCGCGGCGCGAGGTGCTCCACCCAGTACTGGGCGTTGCGTTGGACCGGTTCGTCGGCAATCGCCTTGAGGACCGGGTCGAGGCAGGGGTCGCCCGTCGGCTTCTGGTCCAGCAGGATCAGCGAGTCCATGTCTGTGTCGATGCGCCCGATGAGCGACAGTTCCGCGAGCGCCGAACCGACCACCGCACAGTTGAGGCTCCAGCCGGGCACCTGGCGGAAATAACCGCTCTCCTCATTGAGCAGGGTGAGAACCAGCTCATCGGGGAGCGTCAACTGTTTGGCCATCCCACCTCCTCCGGAGCGCGTCATCAAAGAGGCTTCCCTCGTCGAATGGCGCGAATGCTAGCTGTGCGCTCCCCCTGGTGCAACGCGCTGCCCTGCCAGCGGACCGGCTGATCGTTCCGTGTCGTTGCGGGTCGTCTGGCGGCAGCGGGCTCGCCTGCATGGTCGGGTCTGCTCGGGTGTCTCTGTGAGCTGTGTTCACCGAGTAGAACGATGCTTGCGCCAGTTCACCGTCTCGTCGACGAATCTGTCGAGGGTGTGCGCGTCGCTGTTTCATACATACTATAGCTATTGTATGACAATGGTGAGCTTCCGCGTGGATGATGCCGAGGTTGCCGAGATGCAGCGTTGGGCGCAGCAACTCGGTGTCGGACGCTCGGAGCTGTTGCGAGAGGCCCTGCACCGGTACCTCGTCGGGTTGGAGTCGGTGCTCGACGTTGCCCGCTGGGAGACGGAACCGTTGGCTGCCGATGAGTCGGCGTTCGCCGAGGTTGCAGATTGGGGCCCGGCCGATGACTGGTCGGACTGGATCGAGTGACCGGCTGATGAAACGGGGTGAGATCTGGTTTGCGGCGACCCCGGGCGGAGACCGGCCCGTTCTGGTGCTCACCCGTGACCCGGTCGCCGGCCGGGTCGGGTCGGTGGTCGTTGCGGTGCTTACCCGGACACATCGCGGCCTCGTCTCGGAGTTGGAGCTGGATGTCGCTCGTGACGGTGTGCCTACGGACTGTGTGGTGAACTTCGACAACATTCACACGATTCCCCGAACCGTGTTCCGTCGCCGAATAACCGCGCTCAGCCCCACACGCCTGGCACAAGCCTGCCGAACCCTCCGCGACGCCACCGGTTGTTGATCCCGAGTTCTGTCCTGTTGCGCCCGTCTGCACGCGTACGACAGCTAGGCGGGCGGCCAGCGGCGGGCGATGATCTTGGCTCGTTCGGCGGGGTCGGTGATGGAGATTGTGGAGGTGGGGGTGCGGTTCCAGAAGATCTCCTGGTTGCCTTTGTGTTCACAGATGGGATGGCCGGACGGTTCGATGCTGATACGGGCCAGTTGCTTGCCGTGCACGGTGTGGAACTTCCAGTCGACGAGCGCCAGGGCGGCGTCGCCGAGGCGGGAGCGGATTAGGTTCTGCAGGTGTTGGCCCCATAGGTCTTGGTCGCCCCGTTCGCCGCGTTTGCTGAAGGTGGCGTAGTCGTCCTCCAGACCGTGAACCGAGCCGTCGTCGGCCACGCCGATGAGCAGGGTGCCACCGAATCTGGAGTTGGCGAAACCGGCGATGGTCTTGATGGCGGCGTCTTCGGTAACGCCCCCTTTGCGCTGTGCGTTGATGTCCCAGCGCAGCGTGGATTTGTATTCCAGGTAGGTCGATTCGCGGTCGGGTCCGAGCAGGTCGCCAATTGGGCAGGTTCGTTGCCGGGCGATGGTCGCACGTTTTTGCACGTCGGGGGCGAAAACGTCGATGAGTGCGGCTTGCAACTCGCTGTTGTCGAGATAGCTGAAAACCAGTTTGTCGTTGCGGTCGAGGCGTGACAGCAGTGCGTCTTGGAACCGCGCGGGGAACACATGGTCGCGGAACGTTGCCTCGTCGTTGTTGGTTGCCTGGTTCTGAATCTCAATATCGGAGACCAGGTCTGCGGCGGCGGCTCGAAACATGAGTTGGTCTTCTTTGGTCCAGTCGGTGCCGAAGCGTTCGTTGAATCGGGCGATGATCTCCGATAGCTGTTCGGTTTCGGGATCGGCGAGTGGGCCGGTGCCGGAGTAGATCGTGGTTACTTCGGCGTCTCCGCTCGGCAGTTCGATCGAGC
>JAHQYN010000239.1 GCA_024421085.1 Acidimicrobiia bacterium | reverse complement strand
AGTTGCGAGAACTCTGGCCGCTTGCCGCTGTGCTGGCGCGCAAGACTTCAGGTCGCCTCATGGGAGGAACCGCTCTCGCGTTGCACCTGCGGCACCGTGCCAGCGAGGACTTGGACATAATGACGCTCAAGGACTTCTCCGGCAGGTCACTGCGCCAACAGATGCACAAGCACCTCGACAAGGCATTCCCCGCTGGGCACACATACAACCAAGAGCTTCTAACCAGTGAGCAACGTGGCTATTTCGCGGTGAGACTATCAAGCGGTAGCATTTGATGGATTCAAAACGCGATACCGTGCGCGCCTTCCAGATACCGACGAGCCACGCCAAGGCGCTCGGCGAGTTGGCTGGGCTCAGCGAGGAAGACTTTGCCACCCTGCTCGCCGTGTTGACAGAAGAGATGCGCACAATAGATTGCTCGGCTGTTGGTGCTTCCATCGCTGCCGTAGGTCTCTTCGACGAAACCGACGCTCGGGCGCTGATGGACTTGATCACCGAACTATCTTCCGTGCGTCATGCGACACGTGAGTGCCCGCCATCCCACCGCTGTCAATCTCGATTGAGGCCCGTCGAAACCCAACATCTCCTTGAGAAGATCGATCTTCTGTTCCCCTCTAGGAGCCAACCGCCGGACGAACTACAGAAACGCTTCGATGAATTGGCAAGAAACTGGAAGGAAGGAACGCTGGTGATGTCATCGTCGCCACAGATCTACGCGCACGATGCCTATCGGCAGATCGTTGATTTAGGTGAACAGGTACTGCCGTTCATATTTGATGAACTACGCCGGTCGAACGATATTCACTGGATACAGGCGCTGGTAGAAATATCTGACTTCAGGCACCCAAAATCTGGAGCAACACCGGACGAGGTAATTCAGGCTTGGCTCAGGTGGGGAAACGCCCGGGGTCTTGTGAGCTAGTGCATGTGAGCAATTGCATTGGCACCTACGAATCCGAGTTTGGCGACCATCGTTGAACAAACCTTTCCACTGCTCAATAGCACGGGGCTGTATGTCGGCCGGAGTCCATGCGAGCCCACTTACAACTGCATAGCGTTTGCGGTGGGCGACACCAAACACTGGTGGTGGCCTGGAAGCAGCGCTCCCGATTGGTGGCCGCCGGATCTAAAGCGTGATGGCAGCATCGCGGCAACGGAACTAGCACAAATCAGAACACCGCACGGACCTCCCGGGTAACCCGGCTCTTCGCGTAGGCTTCGGGTTTCGCTGTGTGGTTGTTCATCGGGAACAGTACAACCCACCCGCGCAGGCAGGTCCACCAACTCTACTTGCCTCTCATTGTCAGACCCTAACCGTTCGCCACATGCATTGCAGTCCGGTCTCGGTGCCCGCCCGCGGAAATGCGTCCGCAACCGCACACCAGCCTCGACATCGCCCAACCCCACCAACAACTCGCCAACACGTATAGGGTCAACTTCCACAGGGATCCTCCAGTCGATCGGTCAACAGGGAACGGTGTCCGGTTCGCCAAATGGTCACGTCGACGGCGATGTCGCTGCTCCCGTCGTCGGTGGGAACGGTCCGGCTCAGAGGCGCACCAGGTGCAGAGTCGTGGTTGAGGTTGTGAGTTAGTGGGCAAGCTCTATCGGTGGTTGCGACAGAGTGTAGTGTAGACGTGTTGTGCAGGGTTCCAGTTGTGGAGTTTGCGGGGCATGTGGTTGAGGGCGTCTTGGATGAGCG
>JAHQYN010000095.1 GCA_024421085.1 Acidimicrobiia bacterium | reverse complement strand
CTGTTACCAAAACTCGTGTCCAGCGTCCCTTCAGCGGGCGTGGAACTTTGCGCTTGGCCAACACCCGGCACAAAGGCCAAGACCGATGCCACCACCGCAGCCACCAACCAAACCGGCCTCGACCGCCACCAGAACCGGCGGAGACCTCCCATCGCCGCTCCCCGATACGTGCGGGGGGGGGGCATCAAAGCCAAGGGATCGCTCACAAGGCGATCTGGGGAGAGGACACTCATGAAATCACTCCTTTGTGACTGCGCCGTCGGAGATGCGACCACTCCGACGCGTCAAGACGGCAGCCTACACCGCGGGAGGGCAACCGCGACAACCGCCGACGCTGAACCGACCGGAGAGGCGCACCCGGCGAAGCCGCCATGACGGCTCAGATAACGGATCGACGTCCGTCAACCTGGGCGAGGTCTGCTTTGCTCAGCCGCGCATCTGCAGCCGCCACATTCTCGCGGACCTCCTCTGGGGTGACGCTGCTGGCGATGGCCATCGGTCGAAAGTCGGCGGCGAAGACCCAAGCCAGCGCCACCTGGCTCAAGCTGAGACCCATCCGCCGACCCACCTCAGCAGCCCGCTCGCGGCGCTGCCAGTTCTCCTCGTTGAAATAACACCTTGCGGTGTCGGCCAGATGCGGTTCGGTCCCGGTCTCCAAGTCCTGCTGGCTGACCCGCTCGCTCAAGAAGCCACCCGCCAGCGCCGACCAGGCAAGGACCCTCACAGGGTTGTGGAGGTGCCAGGCGCGGTCATCGGCGTGCGCTTCACCGGTGAGCGTGACCACATCGTCCCAAGGACTGTCAAGCTGAGCAGCGAGGCTGTAGTGGGCGCTGTTGCAGACCGGTGCCCGCAGGCCATGCTCGGCGGCGTATTCGGTCGCGGCCCCGATCCGTGCCACCGACCAGTTCGAAACCCCCCAAGCGCCGATGTGGCCCCGATCAACAGCCGCAGTCACGGCCTCGACCAGCGACCCGACTTCCACGCTCGGGTCATCGCGGTGAAACAGCCAGAGGTCCAGCCGGTCGATCCCCATCCGGGTGCGGGTCAGATCAATGTCTTGCGCCACAGCGGCCGGAGTCACCCGCGGGAGATGCCAGTCGGGCGGGGCCGGATGGGCGCCTTTGGCAATCACGACAAGGTCGTCGCATCCGCCACGGTCCCGGATCCACCGGCCGAGCATCGCGTCCATGCTGTCGTCGCCGAGGGCATACACCGCAGCGGTGTCGAACGCGTTGATGCCCGCGTCGACAGCCGCTTCGAGCACCGCAAACGCGGCTGCGTCATCAGCACCCATCAAACCGGTCGAGCCGTGCACCAACCGGCTGACAGATTTGTCCAGTCCAACAAGTTCGATCTGTTCCATACCGGCGCGGACCCTAGCAGCGCCGAAACACGGGACCCGAACCGTGTTGCATGCCCCGCTGAGCCGTCGTCGTCCGATTTAATCCTGCGTCGGCGGTTCGGGGCCGCGGCAAGTCCGCCGAACCGTCGCCGCTGACAACGCGGCAACCTTCTCAAGCAGCCCATGGCAGTCCAGAAGCGCCGAAACGTTGCCCCCGACCTGCAGTTCACCGTCCAAGAAGGCCCGCTGCGCCGACTTCTCACCGCGGCTGATGGCGTCGGTCGTGGATCGTGAACCCGTCAGGGTCAGCGTCGCGTCCGGGTGCGGACCGGGCGCTACGCTGACGTTTCCCCTTTCGATCACCACATGCCACGTTCGTTGGTCGCTGCCGCTGATGCGATGCTCGATCGTCAGCGACAACTCAGGTGGGGCCTCAATTTCGGCGACTTGTCGGCAGCGTTGTTCAATCCACTGCACAGACGCGACCTCGCTCATGTCAGCCGTCGCCGTGCCAGGTGTTCACAACGCCCAGCATAGGAGGCGGCTGACTGCGATTGCCGCGACGCGGCATTGCCGACAGATTCGACTTCGACTTCGCCTTCGAAGCAGACGATGGAGTGTCGCCAGCTGAATCAGTTGCCACCGGCCTCGACGGTCAACCGTGATCCCTCGCGGCCAGGTTCTCACTCGCCTTCGCCAAGCCGATCACTACAGCGAAGGCCACCGCCGCAAGGATCAGCGGCGCCGGCAGCTCGCCCGACGCAGGCCAAACCAGCCCCGTGCCGTCGATGACGTCGGTATGCCGCTGCGAGATCACGCCCACCCCGTTGGGCCAGGGCCACAACACCCTCAGCGAACCGAGCATCAGCCCGATCATGGCCGCCGTGACCGCCTCCCCGTGCCGGTCCATGACCCAGCCGAGTGCCGAGGCGAACAGGGCGAGGCCGATTGCGGCGCCCAACCCGACCAAGACGATGTTAGCGAGATCACGGTCACTGACCGCGCCGATGACCGCGCTGTACATGCCGATCATCAGCAGAATGAACGAACCGGAGATGCCCGGGAGGATCATGGCGCAGACCGCCAGCGCGCCCGAACCGACCAGGATGATCGCAGCGGGGTCGGCCACCGGCCCGGACTGAAAGCCGAGCGCCACGAACAGGACTGCCCCGACTGCGGCCATCAGCCCGTAATGGACTGCGGTTGGTCGGCTGATGAGTCGCAGCGAGACGACAATCGAGGCGGCGACGAGACCGAAGAACAGCCCCGCCATCTCTTCGGGGTTGTCGTGGAGCTGCGTCTCGATCACCCCGGCCAACGAACCGACCGCCACCACGATGCCGATTCCCAACGGGACGAGGAACCCGAGATCCAGTGACTCGAGCGCTGCCCGAGCTTCCCGCAAATCGCCTCTGATGAGCGGCAGCGGGGCCTGTGCAGCGCTGCGGACACCTTGGATCAGGCGCCGGTAGATCCCCAGCACCAGAGCGATGGTCCCGCCGGAGACACCCGGGACGACATCTGCTGCCCCCATCAACAGCCCGCATCCGACGAAGCGCCCGTAGCGGCGCGCCGCGGTTGCCGGCGCATCAGCCTTCTGGTCTTCGCCGGACATCATGTCTGATCCACTGCGAGCACGTCGGCAAAGCTACCCGCAGGGGGGAACTCTGCCAGGCTGGCAAAGAAAACTACAGGTGGGGTGCCCCGTCAGGGACACCCCACCTGTTCGAGAGAGGTCCTCGTCACGCTGCTGCGGCCTTTGGGATCGTCTCTCTAAGCGCTTCTCCGGTTGCCTCTCGGGCACATCGGGCGCGAGAAGCTTGTGGGAGCGGTCCCGTCCACGGTGCAACGTGGGTTCGTATGGCGTGAAGAGTGCAGGGCATCCGGTATTCCGGACCTCTGCTTTCGTCGTGCGCCTCCTCCCTTCTGTCACACGCAGACCAGTCGAGGGGCCGAGGCAGACACCTCAACCGGGCGGAGTCAACCGATCTGCGAGGGTGTGACAAAGGTCACTGTTGCACAGATTGGGCGGACCGTCAAGCAGACCCGGCCAGGCAGCCGGTGTCGACGACCGGTGCCGACGACCGGCACCCCCGAACTATTGGCTGGCGAGGCTGCGATTCTTGCTCTTCGACTTGATGTAGTCGCGGTTCATGAAGGCTATGAAGTCAAGGGAGATCTCTTTGGGGCATGCCTGGTGGCACTCACCGTGGTTGGTGCAGGAACCGAAGTAGTCCTCCATCGTCTCGACCATCGCCTCGGTGCGCTTCCACCGCTCGGGCTGACCCTGCGGCAACACGTTGAGGTGGGCAAGCTTGGCTGCGGTGAACAGCTGGGCCGCGGAGTTGGGGCAAGCCGCCACGCAGGCGCCGCAACCGATGCAGGCTGCGGCGTCCATCGCCGTGTCGGCAACCTCTTTGGGGACCGCGGTCTCGTTGGCGTCCTGGGGCGTGCCGGTAGGGGCGGTGATGTACCCTCCCGCCTCGATGATGCGGTCGAAGGCGCGGCGGTCGACCATGAGGTCCTTCAGCACCGGGAAGGCGGCGGCGCGCCACGGTTCAACGACGATCTGGTCGCCGTCATTGAACTTGCGCATGTGCAGCTGGCAGGTGGCGGTGGCCTTCTCCGGCCCGTGGGCCTGACCGTTGATCATGACGCCACAGGTCCCGCAGATACCCTCCCGGCAGTCGTGGGGGAAGGTGACGGGCTCGACGTCGTCTTCGATCAAGCGCTCGTTGACAATGTCGAGCATCTCTAGGAACGAGGCGTCGGTGGGGATCTGGTCGGCATCGACGTCGAGGAACGACCCCTCAGCGTGCGGTCCGTCCTGGCGCCAGATCCTCAACTTGAGGTTCAGCATCCTGGTCTCGGGGGTGCTGCTGAGGTCCTGCGTGCTCATCTCGGGTCCCCCTACTTGTAGCTGCGCTGGGTCAGTCGGACGTTCTCGAAGCTGAGATGCTCCTTGTGCAGCACCGGGTCGGCATCGGGCCCCTGCCATTCCCAGGCAGCGACGTAGGCGAAGTTCTCGTCGTTGCGCAGAGCCTCGCCCTCGGGGGTCTGCGACTCCTCGCGGAAGTGGCCGCCGCAGCTCTCGGTGCGGTGCAGAGCATCACGGACCTTGAGCTCTGCGAACTCCATGAAGTCGTCGACCCGGTTGACCTTCTCCAATTGCTGGTTCACCCCGTCGGGACTGCCCAGCACCTTGACGTTCTTGCGAAACTCCTCACGCAGCGCCGGAATCTCAGACAGCGCCTTGGTCAGGCCGGTCTTGTTGCGGGCCATCCCGCAATACTCCCAGACGATCTTGCCGAGTTCACGGTGGTAGTGCTCAACGGAACGAGTGCCCTTGACCTCGGTCCAGCCCCTGGTCCGCCGGTCGACTTCCGTCAGTGCTTCTGCGAAGACCGGATCTGTCGTGGGCACTGGAGCGTCACCGAGCCTGGGGGCGAGATAGTCGCCGATCGTGCAGGGCAGCACGAAATAGCCGTCGGCGAGCCCCTGCATCAGCGCCGAGGCGCCGAGCCGGTTGGCGCCGTGGTCAGAGAAGTTCGCCTCGCCGAGGCAGTAGAGCCCCGGCACGGTGGTCATCAGGTTGTAGTCCACCCAGAGTCCGCCCATCGTGTAGTGGATGGCCGGGTAGATGCGCATGGGCAGCGTGTATGGGTCTTCGCCGGTGATGCGCTCGTACATGTCGAAGAGGTTGCCGTAGCGTTCCCTTACCGCTTCGGCCCCGTCACGGGCGATCGCCGCAGCGAAGTCGAGGTAGACCCCGTTCTTGAGGGGGCCGACGCCGCGGCCCTCATCGACCACAGTCTTGGCGTTGCGGCTCGCAACGTCGCGTGGCACCAGGTTGCCGAACGACGGATACTTCTCTTCGAGGAAGTAGTAACGCTCCGCCTCGGGGATGTCCGCAGCGGACCGGGTGTCGTCGTGCAGGCGCGGCACCCAGATCCGTCCGTCGTTGCGCAGCGACTCCGACATCAAGGTGAGCTTCGACTGGAATTCGTCGCCTGCAGGGATGCAGGTCGGGTGGATCTGCGAGTAGCAGGGGTTGGCGAACAGGGCGCCCTTGCGGTGGGCCCGCCACGCCGCGGTCACGTTGCAGGCCATGGCATTGGTCGACAGGTAATAGACGTTGCCGTAGCCGCCGGTGGCCAGGACGACCGCGTGGGCGCTGTGTGAGCGGACCTCGCCGGTGAGCATGTCGCGGGTGATGATTCCGCACGCTCGGCCGTCCTTTACGACGACATCGAGCATGTCGGAACGGTTGTACAGCGTGACCTTGCCGGCCTTGATCTGAGCTGCCAGCGCCTGGTAGGCGCCGAGCAGCAACTGCTGACCGGTCTGCCCCCTGGCGTAGAAGGTGCGGCTGACCTGAGCGCCGCCGAAGGACCGGTTGGCGAGCAGGCCCCCGTACTCACGGGCGAAGGGCACCCCCTGCGCGGCGCACTGGTCGATGATGTCGACCGACACCTGCGCCAGGCGGTAGACGTTGGCCTCCCGCGAGCGGTAGTCGCCGCCCTTCACGGTGTCATAGAAGAGGCGGTACACCGAGTCGCCGTCGTTGCGGTAGTTCTTGGCGGCGTTGATCCCGCCTTGAGCGGCGATCGAGTGGGCCCGCCGCGGCGAGTCGTGGAAGGTGAACGCCTTGACGTTGTAGCCGAGCTCGGCGAGCGAGGCCGCAGCGGAAGCCCCGGCAAGACCGGTGCCCACGACGATGACGTCGAACTTGCGTTTGTTGGCAGGAGTGACCAGCTTCACCGAGAACTTGTGGTTGTCCCACTTCTCGGCGATCGGCCCTTCGGGGATCTTTGCGTCAAGCATCGGCTCTGCTTTCGCCGGGCGCGGTGTTGTCGCCGGGCGTAGCCGGAGCCGCGGCGGCAGTGTTGGTGGTGGCGTTAGTGGTGGCGTTGGTGGCGTGGGTGGTGGCGTTGGTGGCGTGGGTGGTGGCGTTGGTGGTTTGTGGGTGGGAATTGAACTCCCCGACGGGGACGGAGCGGTTGTCTTCGTTGAGCAGACCCGCTTGAACGGCGATCGGGAAGCTCAGGTTCCCGATGAGGATCACCGCGGCGAGACCTCCGGCGATGCCGCGGCGCAGATCGTTGAACTTGGGGTTGTTGATTCCCAGGGTCTGGAACATCGACCGGGCGCCGTGGAATATGTGGACTGCAAGCGCAACGTTGGCGACGACATAGATGATCGCCACCGGCAGCGAGCTCATCGACTCGACCACATTGTGGTAGACGTCGCCGCGCACGTACTCGTCGCCGAGCCACCAGCCCCAGGTGAGGTCAGCGAGGTGGAACAGCAGGTAGAGCAGCACGATCGGGCCGGTCCAGCGCATCGTGCGGCTAGCAAAACTTGCGGCGATGTAGTTGCGTCTGCCGGCGTATGAACTGTCGGCCTTGAGGCTCATGCGGCTGAGCGAGTAGGCGCTGTGGATGTGGACCGCGAACATGGCGATGAGGCCGAGGCGCATCACCCACAGCAGGAAGGTGCGGGGGGCCAGGTGTCCGCCGAGGTCGCGGAGGGCCTCGCTGTACTCATGCACCTGCACCGGGCCCTCGTAGAGGTGCAGGTTGCCGATCATGTGGACGACCACGAAACCGAGCAGACCGATCCCCGAGATCGCCATCGCGTACTTCTTGCCGATCGCTGACTGGTAGATGTTGAGCGGCCACAGAAGCTGCCTCGGTCGTCGACGGACGGGCGCGACCTCATGTTGGCCGTGGGTTCGCCGCGTGGAGGTCTGCGCCATGAATGCCGCTTTCGGTTCGCTTCGCTTAGGTGAAACGGTATCTGTCTATCGGGTCCCCCGCTAACCCGAGCAGACCACCAGCATCGTTTTGGGCGAGAAGGCGGGCTCGTGATGCGCGTGCGGTGTCGGTCGCAGTGCTGTGTCCGTCGCAGCGCCGTGTGGTTCAATCTGCGTCGGGCGGTCCAGCCTGTCGGCCGATCCCGAACTCCGGCGACGATGGCTACCCAAAGGCATCAACCTCAACATAAACCCCATACACCTCGCAACCACATGCCCCACAAACTCCACAACTGGAAACCTACACAGCACGCCTACACTACACTCTGTCGCAACCACCGATAGAGCTTGCAATCGTTTGCCGTGCATGACTGTCAGTCGTCCTCTCCGACTTCAACCGGCCCTGCCGACAGCACAATGTCGAAACTCAGCACTTCTGAGCCGTGCGCCACGGGCTGGCGGTTGGCTTCGGCGTGGCCCCTGGTGAAAGCAGCCGACTTGACCCATGCCAGGAAGTCCTCCTCGCCGGCCCAACGCGTGTAGACATACCAGGTGCTTCCCTCGGCCGGACGAAGGAGTTCGAACCCCTCGAATCCAGCCATGGTCTCTACCTCGCCGACCCGTGCTCGAAGCGGCGCAGCAGTTCGTCACCGGAATCTTCGGGGACGGTTATGGCGTTGATGCGGACAATACTCATTTCTTGTTCTCCTTGATTGTTGTTGGTTTGATCGGGCTGTTCACGACCTGATCGGGGCTGTTCACGGCTTGATCGGATCGGCTGTTGCTGGGGTCACCGAAGCGAGATCGTCGCGAAGCGCTGCGAGCAGCTGTGCGGTCCGGGGACCGTTGCCCAACAGGAGTTGGTCGTCGTAGGCCAGAACCTGCCGGTTCAGCCCCGCCGGGGTCTGGCCGAGCCCACCGATCTCCACCAACCCCTCCACGCCGCCGACCGATTCGAGCCCCGCGCGAGGCACCAGGATCACGTCGGGGGCGGCGGCCAGGATCGCCTCCGCGGAGATGGGGGCGCTGTCGTCGATGCCCATCGACTCCGATATGTCGACTCCGCCAGCGGCATCGATCAGCCAGCGGGTGTTGAACGACTCCCCCAGGACCAACTGTGCCGAAGTGCCCCGAACATACAAAGCCACCACCCGTGGACGGTCTTCTGGCTCGCGCGGCCCGGCGGCGGCTTCGTCGATGGCAGCGTCAAGGGCGTCGGCGAGCAGTGCTCCCCGCTGCGGGACTCCCAGGGCGGCGGCAACGGCCCTTATCTTCTGACCGGCACCGGTGGGAGCGGCATCGTTGGGCAGGATTATCAGCGGGTAGCCGAGCCGTCGCAGGTCGTCGAGGGCTCCGGGCGGACCGGCAGTGTCGGTGGCCAGCAGTACGGTGGGGGCGAAAGCGGCCACGGTCTCCGCAGACAGTGCCCGCTGATAGCCGATCTCTGGCAGAGCGTCGGCCTCGGGCGGGTAGGTGGCTGACAGGTCTGTGGCAACCACGTTGTCGCCCAGGCCGAGTGCGAACACGACCTCTGCAACGTCGCCGTCGAGCGGGATGATCCTCTTGACGGAGTTCACGGTCACTTCGGCGCCGGTTTCGTCTGTCACCGTGACGGGCAGGACTGGATCGTCTCCGGTTGAGGCTTCAGATCTGTCAGTGGCGACCGGGGTCGAGCCCGGCGTGGCTGCTTGCGACGTGGATGCTTGCGGCTCGGATCCTTGCGACGCGGATCCTTGCGGTGCGTCTGTCGTGGTCGGAGCAGTCGTGGTCGGAGCAGTCGTGGCGGTGTCGGCGGCTGCAACAGGTTCAGAACCGACGGAAGCACCGCTGTCGCCGCAACCCGCCGAGAACAAGACCAGAGCTGCCAACGACAGCGCGCTCACCGCCAGTGTCCGAAAGGTGTTTTTCCTGGGAGGGTTCACAATCATCATGTGTTAGGTATACCTAACATTTTCCGGTTTGCAACCTGGCAGTGGATTTTCGCTCGGCCCGGCTAATGGCCCGGCTAATGGCCCGGCTAATAGCAGTGGGTGTGAGGCACGCAGAGGGGCGTGCCGCTGACCGGGCAGGAGATGACGCTCACACGCAAGCCGAACACGCGCTCGATCATCTCCGCGGTAACCACCTCTGAGGGATGCCCCACAGCCTCGATTCGGCCGTCTGCCAGCGCAATCAGATGCGAGGCGTAGCGGCAAGCCTGGTTCAGGTCATGCAGCACCATCACGATGGTTCGATTCTCTGATCGGTTCAGTCGAGCAAGCAGATCGAGCATCTCCACTTGATGGGCGATGTCGAGGAAGGTCGTGGGTTCATCCAACAACATCATCGGTGTGTCCTGAGCCAGCGCCATGGCGATCCAAGCACGCTGACGTTGACCGCCCGACAGCTCATCGATGGGTCGATCTCCCACGTCGCTGAGACCGGTCAGCTCGAGCGCTCGCACCACTGCCCGTTCATCGGCCTTGGACCACTGGTCGAACAACCGCTGATGCGGGTAGCGCCCCCGCCGCACCAGGTCGCCGACCACGACACCCTCCGGAGCACGGGGTGACTGGGGTAGCAGACCGAGCTGAACCGCCACCGAACGGGTGGACTGGCTGTGGATGTCTGCACCGTCGAGGCAGACAACGCCGCGCGCGGGTTTCAACAGGCGTGCCAACGCTCGCAACAGTGTGGACTTACCCGAAGCGTTAGCCCCGACGATGGCAGTCGTCTCGCCGCTGGGTATCGAGGCTGTGAGGCCGTGCAGCACCAGGGGCCCGCCGTAGCCTGCATCGAGGTTCTCAGTGCTCAGAACCGGTCTGGACCGCCCAGACGCATCGCCGGGGTTGCGGCTCGCACGGTCGGCGGCCAAGACGGGATCAAACTTGTGGTCAGACCGCACGGTTGAACTTCCTCAACACCGCCAGCAGATAGGGGCCGCCCATCGCCGCGGTGACCACGCCGGCCGGTAGCACAGTCGGAGCGAAGAGCCGCTGGGCGACCAGATCGGCTGACAGGAGCATTACCGAGCCGAGCAGTGCGGTGAGCAACAGCACGCCGACGGTCAGCGCTCCGGCCAGTGAGCGCGCCACATGGGGAACGAGCAGGGCCACGAAACCCAAGGGGCCGACCACTGCCACGACGATGGCGGCCAGGCCGCAGCCGGTGGCGATCACAGCCATTCGGTTCTGCTCCAAACGCATACCCAGAGCAATTGCTGCGTCATTGCCGAGTTGCATGATCCGCAGTCGACGCACGAGCAGGAACGCCACCGGAAGCAGCACAACCAGAGCCACGGCCAGTGTGCGGGCGTCGTCCCAGGAAGACCCCGAGAGGGTGCCCGCTTGCCAGCGCGCAGCCGCACTGACCCGCTCGACGGGAAAGCGCACGAGCATATAGGTGATCACGGCACTCAACAGCGCGTTGATCCCGATCCCCACAAGCACCAGGCGGCCTCCGCTGAAACCGCGCCGCCATGACAGTGCGAAGATCACCACAGCGGTTGCAAGCGCTCCCGCAAAGGCCGCGTACGGCAGGAGCCGGGCATCCAACCCGATGGCAAGAATGGCGACAGCAGCCGCCGCGGCGCCGGTGTCGATCCCGATGATGTCGGGCGACACCAGAGGATTGTCGATCAACGTTTGGAACAGCAGTCCCGACGCGGCCAGACAGATTCCGGCCAGCACCGCCACCGTCACTCTGGGGAACCTGAGGGAATTGATCACGAAGTCGAACTCTCCGCCCCGGTCCCAGACCGCAGTGGCTATGGCCGAGCGGGCGGGCACGGGGTAGTCCCCGACCACCAAGCCGACGATCGCCAGACCCAAGACCCCAGCTGCCGCTACCGAACACAGTCGTGCCGTGCGATTCACAGCTCGGCCAGTTTTGTGCTGCGCACCAGACAGATCAGGAACGGCGCTCCCAACGCGGCGCTGACAATGCCTACCTGCAGCTCCGAGGGACTGACGACCACTCTGCCGATGATGTCGGCGCCGAGGAGCAGGCACGGACCGAGAAGCGCCGAGTAGGGGATGATCCAGCGGTAGTCGGGGCCGACGACGGAGCGCACGATGTGTGGTACGGCCAGCCCGATGAACGCCACGGGACCGGCCAGGGCCACCGCAGCTCCGGCGAGGGCCACCACGCATGCGCCTGCCGCGGCGCGCACGCTGGCGGTCCGCTGGCCGAGACCGGCAGCCACGTCCTCCCCGAGGCTCAGAGCGTTGACTTGGCGCCCCATGAACAACGCCGCGAGCAACGCCACAGCAATGATCGGCAAGAGCAGCGCGGCTTCCTCGGTACCTCGCCCGGAGATCGATCCGGCCAGCCAGAACCGGGCTTGATCGAGGGTCTCCAAGTCGAGCAGCAACAGGGCCGCCGTCCATGAACCGAGAAGCGCGCTGACAATGGCGCCAACCAACGCCAACTTCACGGGTGTGGCACCACCGTGGCCGGCGCCGGCCACGGCGTAGACTAGGATGGTGGCGCCCAAAGCCCCGATGAACGCGAACCAAACGTATCCGGCGGGGCTGGTGATGCCGGCGGTGTATATGGCGGTTACCACGGCGAATGCCGCTCCAGCGTTGACACCGAGGATGCCGGGTGCTCCCAGGGGATTTCGGGTCACGCCTTGGGTGAGGGCTCCGGCGACGGCGAAGCATGCGCCGGCGAGCACTCCTATGACGGTTCGGGGGAGCCGAAGTTCCCGAACCACGATCTGGCGGTGGTCACTGCGGTCGTAGTCCCAAACAGCGTTCCAGACGGTGCCCGCGTCAATTCTCAGAGCACCGTAGCGCAGGCTCAGCACCAGCACTGCCAACAGGAGGGCCAGTGCCATGGGCAACGCCAAGGCATGGCGTTGCAACGTTCGGGAGCCGAATCTCGCGGCACCCGAGTTCGCGGCACGGAAGTTCACAGGGTGAGTGTAAGGCTTGCCTAACACCTTTTGTGGCCGAGCGGAGGATTTATGCGGCCGGGTTGTGGACTGGAGTTCGGTATTGGTTGGTGACGGTCAACTGGTCTGCTGTCAGCTTGAGGCTGACGACGAGTTCGTGTGCTTGTCGCGGCACTGTGGTCTTGACTCTGCCGATCAGCGAGCATGAGTCTTGGGGGATCGTTCCGGCCCAGCGCCGCTCAGAGACGATCGCAGAACCGCCGCCAGCCATGTTGGCCCGCACCGTTGCCCGCACT
>JAHQYN010000094.1 GCA_024421085.1 Acidimicrobiia bacterium | reverse complement strand
CAACTCAAGATGCAGCGTACCTCCACGACGAGCGCTCGTTCGGTGTTTCAAGTCCGCGCACTCACGCCGATCCACTTCCACCAGTTGGATCTACGGGTACAGCGTCCTCGGTTCTAGTGGCGGCGGTAGACCTCGCGGCGGTGGGCGACGCGAACAACGAGGACCACTAGTTCATCGTCGAGCAGTTCGTAGACCACCCTGTAGTCGCCGACGCGACTGCGGCGGAGGCCCCGCAGACCTCCTTTCAGCGGGTAGCCCGAGTGCGGTTGCTCGCCGAGGCGATCAATGGCATCCACAATGCGCTCGCGGTCCGGTCGGGCAATCTGTGCGAGGTCTCGGGTCGCGCTGCGCTTGATCCGAACCGAGTATGTGGCCATCGACTTGCGGTTTCTGTGCCGGGTCTCGGGTCGCGCTGCGTTCAGTCCGAACTGAGCAGATCGTGTTTGACCTGGTCCCAGTCAAGCACTGGGTCGGCTGGGTCTCGCAACCGCTCGACGGCGACCTCGAGGTCGTCGTGATCCTCCAGATAGCGTTCCAGGGCCTGTCGAATGATGTCTGCCCGGCTGCGTCGCAACCTCCCAGCGGCAGCATCCAACGCCTCAACGAGGTCATCGGGAACCCGGGCGGTGATTTGGCTCATGTGGACTCCTCGGCCAAGTAGTAGTTGATCGCAGTGTCTGACTTCACAGTAATGTCAAACCATCCCAATGACAACCGACGCAACCACATCCAGGAGGCAGCATTGCTTCGCGCAGGCTCTATGACACACGATGTCCGGTGAACGTTTGTCAGTGGGCGGGTTGGAAGCGGCGGGCGATCCTTCGGTGGGTGGTGAGCATCTCGTTTAGGCGGGGTGAGGTGAGTTCGCCGTTGTAGACGACGGATTCGCCGTTGACGATGGTGTGGTGAGCACCTATCGGGCCGCAGCGGAGCCATCCCTCGATCAGGTCATCAAGCACGCCGGCGAAGGCGGGGCCGTCGAGGCGCCACACGGCGATGTCGGCCACCGCGCCGAGCGACAACTCTCCGAGCTCTCCTGAACGGCCGAGACAGGCGGCCCCGCCCCCCGGGGGCCTCTCCCGCCCCGCCCCGGCGGGCGTCGAACCCGCGCCCCGGGTGGCCATCTCCAGCACCGCCCGGGCGGGCATCGAATCGGCGCCGTTGCGGAGTTTCCCAAGCAGCATCGCCTGACGCGCCTCCTGCCACAGCGAGGCACAGTCAGCCGAGGAGGAGCCGTCACATCCCAACCCGACCGGCGAACCGGCAGCCCGAAACTCAGCAACCGGAGCGATCCCGGAGCTGAGAATCAGATTGGAACTCGGGCAGTGGGCGATCCCCACACCAGCGGTGCCGAGCTTGACGACTTCGTCAGGATTCGGCCTGACGCAATGGGCAACCCAACTTCGGTCGCCGAGCCAGCCGCAATGCTCGAAATGCTCGACGCAGCGCATCCCGTAGGTCGCCATCGAGAAGTCGTCGTCCTCGACGTTCTCGGCCAGATGCGTGTGCAACCGCACATCGAGACGCTCAGCCAGCGCGGCAGTCTGCTGCATCAACGCAGTCGTGACTGTGAACGGAGAACAGGGCGCCAACGCGACCCGGGTCATGGCCCCGTGGCTACGGTCGTGGTGCCGGGCCACAGCGCGCTCGCTCTCGGCGAGAATGAACTCCTCGTCGCGCACCGCATCATCGGGAGGAAGGCCCCCGTCCTTGACTGAGAGGCTCATCGAGCCGTAGGTGGGGTGGAAGCGCATGCCGATGTCACGCGCTGCCGCGACCTGTGCGCTGAGGAGATCGCCCGCGCCCTGCGGATGCAGGTAATGGTGGTCCGTCGATGTGGTGCATCCGCTCAGAGCCAACTCGGCGAGACCAACCCAGGTGGACACATGGGCGGCTTGTTCATCCAAAGCCGCGGTCCACAGCGGATACAACGTCTGCAGCCAGCCGAAGAGGGGCGCGGCAGTCATCGGCGTGTAGGCCCGAGTCAGATTCTGGAACAGGTGGTGGTGGGTGTTGATAAGTCCGGGCGTGACCAGACACCCGTCCGCAGAGATCGTTCGTTGAGCAGCCGGCGGTGGCTCCCCGGGTGTCCCGATCCCTGAGATCCTGCCGTCCGTGCAGGCGACCCAACCCCCACCAATCTCCCGACGCTGCTCATCAACCGTGGCTACCAACCCAGCGTCGACGACAAGCAGGTCTGCGGGCATCTACTAACGCTCCTCGCGGCGGAACGGCAACCCCAGAGCAGCGGGAGCCGCGGGCGGTCGATTTCGAAGCACCAGCGCGCCGGCGATCATCACCGCAATGGTGAGGACGTACGGAAGCATCGACCACAGAATCGGGTCCCAGGGCAGGTCGAAGCTCTCGGTGCGGTTCGGCAACGCCATCGCAAGACCGAACAGGAACGCTCCCAGAGCCACCCGCCGAACCTTCCAAGCACCGAAGATCACCAGCGCAACCGCTATCCAACCCCTGCCGGCCACGACCCCGACGGTCCAACCGGGGCTGATCGAGAGAGACAGATAGGCGCCGCCGATCCCCGCGAACGCACCGCCGATCGCCACCGCGAACAAACGCAGACCAAGCACCGAGTGCCCAGCCGCATCCGCGGATGCGGCAGACTCTCCAGCGGCCCGCAACGCCAGGCCCCCGCGCGTACGGTTCAACACGAACCATGTGACGAAACCCAGCAAGACGGCCAGATATGCCAGCGGAGACTGTTGGAACAAGATCCGACCAATCCAGGAAATGTCACTGAGCGGACCCCAATCAACGTCCACAAACTGAATTTCGGGACGGACGCCCTCGTAATCGGTGCCCCAGAAGTTGGCGAGACCGACCCCGAAAATTGTGAGCGCCAACCCGCTCACAACCTGGTTGGCACCGAGCACCACCGCGAAGAGTCCATGAATCATCGCCACCGAACCGCCGATGACAGCTGCCGCGAGCAGCCCCAGCCAGGGATTGCCGGTCTCGATCGCGAACACGAAACCGCCGACCGCGCCCATGGCCATCATGCCCTCGACGCCGAGGTTGAGCACGCCGGCCCGTTCCGCGATCATCTCGCCCAGGCTCGCCAGATAGATCATCGCGCCGAATTGAATGGCGGCGACGAGCAGGCCGATCACTGCGGTTTCCGGGAAGGTGAGGCCAAGAATCATGTGCTGCGCACCTTCGGTTCGGCCATCTCGATGCGATACACGATCAGCACCCCGGCGGCGATCACGCCGAAGAGGATCAGCGCTTGCAGCACGGTCGATACCGCGTCGGACACGCCGATCGCCTTGATCGACTGTCCGCCGACCTGCACGGCGCCGAACAGCACCGCCACCGCCGCCACTCCACTCGGCCGCATCAACGCAAGGGCTGCCACGATGATCCCCGCGAAGCCGTAGCCGTTGGAGACTGTCTCGGTCAGTCGGGTTGCGTTCCCTGTCAGTTCAATCCCGCCGGCGAGTCCCGCAACCGCGCCCGACAGCACCAGCACCGTCAGAATCTTGCGCTTGAGCGAGATGCCGGCGTACGTGGCGGTCGCTCCTGAGGAGCCGGCAACCCGAAGCTCATAACCCCACGAACTGTGCGACACCATCAAACCGACCACCGCCAGCACCGCAACGGCGATCAGCAACCCGAGGTGGGCACGCTGAAACAAGTCCGGGAGCAACGATTGCTCGGGGAGCGCCGGGGCCTGCACGAAGCCGTAGCCTTCGGGGTCTTTCCATGGGCCGTTGATCAAATAGCGGATCAGACGAATAGCGATCTCGTTGAGCATCAACGTGGTGATTATCTCGTTCACGCCGATGTATGCCTTTGCCGCAGCAGGTCCGAGTGCCCACAGCGCGCCGCCGATGGACCCTCCGACGATCATCGCCAAGATGAGCACCGGCCCCGACCAACCCTCGCCGATCTGCGCGATCCCCGCGGCGGTGGTAGCCCCGAACAGGATCTGTCCCTCGGCGCCGATATTCCAGAGACCCATGGTTGCGGCAATCGCCACAGCCAGACCGGCGAGTGCCAGTGGAATCGCCCGGTTGAGGGTGACAGAGAAAGCCTCCAGGTCACCGAACGACGCCGACAACATCCGTCTGTAGACCTCCGTGGGGCTGTCGCCGGCGACCCATAGAAGAACAGCGCCGAGCACCAGCGCCACCAGCAGGCCCACCGCGAAAGCCAGCGGCTGGCCACCCCGAACCGGTGCCTCCCTTCGCACCAAAACCGGCCTTCGCATCAGCACCTGCCGTGTCACGCTGACTCACCTGCCATGGCCAGGCCGATCGCCGCGCGGTTGGCGTCGGCACCCTTGAATTCGGCGGCGATCCGACCCTCGTGCATCACGATGATTCGGTCGGAGATAGCCAGCAGTTCGTCGAGGTCCTCAGAGACCATCAACACGCCCAGACCCTCGTTTCGGGCGTCGATGAGCAGTTCCTGGATTGCCTTCACTCCCTGCACGTCGAGCCCGCGTGTCGGTTGGGAGGCGACGATCACCGACGGCTTAGCGGTCAACTCCCGCCCCACGAGCAGTCGCTGAAGATTGCCGCCCGAGAGCCCGGCAATCCGCTGGTCCAACGACCCGGCGCGCACCTTGAAGGACTCGACAACGTGCGCACAGAACGCCCTCGCCCGATCAGCCGCGATCAGCGGGCCGCGGGTGTGTTGCCGGTAGGAGCGCAGGATCGCATTGTCGGTGACGCTGAGTTGGGGAGCGAGCCCCACCCCGACGCGGTCCTCGGGTATGTAGGACAACCCGCAACGAAACCGATGACGCGGCGTGGCGCCTGTGATGTCGCGGCCGAACAGCGTCACGGTCCCCGATGTGCGCTCGCGGAGTCCGGCGATGACGTCGGAGAGCTCGCGTTGACCGTTGCCCGCCACGCCGGCAATTCCCACGATCTCGCCTGCATGAACCGACAGGGAGATGTTGTTGAGCGCTTCCAGATTCCGATTGTTGAGGGCGCACAGATTGTGTACCGCGAGCAGTTGGCCGCCGGCTTCCCTCGGCGCTGGTCGCAGCGCCGCTTCGGTGGCTTCACCGACCATCCGTTCTGCGAGTTGTTGAGGCGTAAGGTCGGCAACCGCCACAGACGCCGACACAGTCTTGCCGCCCCGCAGCACTGTGGCCTCGTCGCAGTACTGCTTGACTTCGTGCAGCTTGTGGCTGATGAAGATCACTGATCGACCATCGTCGGCCATCCGTCGGATAACCGATCCGAGTTCGTCCGCCTCGTTCGGCGTCAGCACCGCGGTGGGTTCATCGAGAATCAGGATCTCGGCGTCACGCCAGAGAGCCTTGAGGATCTCGACCCGCTGACGTTCCCCCATCGACAACTGCCAAATGTGGCGCTGCGGGTCGACGTCGAGCGAGAACTGCTCGGCAATCTCGGCGACTCGGCGTTCGACAGCACCCATGTGCAAGACACGTTCGGCGGCACCCAACACCACGTTCTCGGCCACGGTGAAGGTTCCCACGAGTCGGAACTCCTGATGGACCATCCCCACACCCGCCGCCAGTGCATCGGCGGGATTGGCGAACACCTTGCGTTCACCGAAGAGACGAACTTCGCCCTCCTCAGGGCGATAGACGCCGGCAAGGACGTTCATCAACGTCGACTTGCCGGCGCCGTTTTCGCCAAGGACAGCGTGAATGCTGCCCCGCTTGACTCTGAGTTCAGTACCGGCATTGGCGACAACGCCGGGGAACCGTTTCCAGATTCCTGTGAGTTCTACAGCAAGCGGGGCAGCGTCCACTGGTGTGTTTATGGTCGATGAGGGGCTGTTGATTGGAAGCAATCGGTTGAGGTTGCGGTCTCAGCCGATGTCGCCGACGACGCCCTGGACGAAGAACGCCTCGCCCAACAGTGTTGGTGCATCCATGACTTCGCCATCAGCGAGCAGTTGTGTGCCGTCCTGGGCGAACAGGGGACCTGAGAACACTGCGAAGTCACCGTCGATCATCTGTTGGCGGGTCTCTTCTACTTGGGCGACGATGTCAGCGTCAACGTCGTCGGCGATGGAGCCGATGTCGACGATTCCTTCGTCATAGCCACCCCAGTAGGACCCGGGCGTGTAGGAGCCGTCGGCCACAGAGGAGATGATCTCGGCGTAACGCGGGCCCCAGTGCCAGACTGCTGAGGCGAGGTAGGCGTCGGGTGCGAACTCGCTCATGTCGGAGTTGTAGGACACCCAGCGAGCACCGGCTGCTTGGGCGGCGAGGCCGGCCGAGGTGGTGTCCTGATGCATCGCAATGACGTCTGCGCCACCCTCGAGGAGTGCGTCGGCCGCATCGCCCTCGATTGCCGGGTCAAACCAGGTGCTGGTCCATTGGACGACGACTTCAACGTCGGGGTTGACCCGTTGGGCACCGAGCGTGAAGGCGTTGATCCCGCGGGCAACCTCAGGAATCGGGAACGCTGCGACATAGCCGATCTGGTTGGTCTCGGTGGCAGCCCCGGCAATCATGCCCGTGAGGTAGCGGGGCTGGTAGATCTTGCCGAACGTGTTGCCGAAGTTGGTGTCGTTGGCCTTGTAGCCCGAGACGTGTTCAAAGACGACGTCGGGGAACTCCGCGGCCATTGCCTCCATAGTGTCCATGTATCCGAACGAGGTGCCGATGATCACGTCGTGACCGTCGGCGACCAGCGTGCGTATCGCAGCTTCGGTATCAGCCGCTGAGGTGTCATCAATGCTGTCGACGAAGAAGGTCGGGATTCCGGTGGTCTGTTCGGCATACAGGCGGCCCTGGTCGTGAGCCCAGGTCCAACCGGCTTCACCGATGGGACTGATATAGAGGAACGCCGCAGAGAAGTCGGAGTCGTCGTCGTCGCCGCAGGCGGCTGCGACCATGACAAAGGCCAGCAGCACAGCTAGCAGACGCCACAACGCCTTGGTCCATTGTGTTGGTTTCACGTTCCCTCCAAGGGTTTGATCCGTGAAGGTCCGTTGGACCCCCTCGAACAGTGTTCTGTTGGCACCTCTGATCCGGTGTGTCGCGCGGAGAGTCTCGACGACTCGCCTCGGCGTCATGACATTAGCGCTCCCGGCCTGCGTTGTCATGAGCGCGGTGCCCTGAGCGCGGTGCCCTGAGCGCGTTGCCGCGAGCGCGACGGCGCGGTCGTGACCTAATCTGACAACCCCGGCACTTCGGAGGTTTCGCCCAGCGTGCATGACGTCCAACTCCCGGCAGTCCGACCAGTCTCCTACGTCGCGCCCGCCACAGTGCCCGAGGCTCTGGCGATGCTCACCGACGGCGCTCGGGTGGTGGCGGGAGGCACCGATCTCATGATCGAGATGGATCGACGGATCAGCGGAGAGGTCGAGCGACTGATCGACATCACCCGTATCGCCGGGTTGGACGAGATTTCGGTGCTCGACGACCGGGTGCATCTGGGGCCCCTGGTCACCCACAACCAGTGCATTGAGAGCCCGATCATGCATGAGCACGGCTTGGCGTTGGCGCAGGCCTGCTTGGAAGTGGGTGCTCCTGGGTTGCGGAACCGCGCGACCGTCGCCGGGAACGTGGTGACGGCGAGCCCGGCGAACGACACGATCAGCGCATTGAGTGCCTTGGAGGCGGACATAACACTCGCATCGGCGACGGCCGCGTCGACACAGCAGAGCCGCACGGTCGATCTGGCCGACTTCTTCGTGGGAGCGCGCGACACGGTCCTCGAACCGAACGAGCTCGTGACCGATATTTCGTTTCCGATCCGCAGCGGCGACAGCCGTTCGATGTTCGTGAAGCTGGGGCTGCGCGGTGCTCAGGCGATCTCGGTTGTGCATCTGGCGGTCCGCTGCGACTTCGACGATCACGGCGCGGTTTGTGACATCGCCATCGCCCTGGGCAGCGTGGCCCCGGTCATCGTGCGCGCGACCGAGGCCGAAGGGCTGCTGATCGGCGGATTCCTGGATGAAGACAGCATTGAAGCAGCCGGAATGCTTGCCAGTGCCAGTGTTGCGCCGATCGACGACCTGCGGGCCCCTGCCGACTACCGAAGTCGCCTTGTGGCGGTGATGGTTCGCCGATGCCTCGAGGCGATCGCTGCTGGTGACCAACGAGCCGCCTGGCCGGAGTCGGTGCCCACCCTCGGCGGCCCCCGCGTTGCTGCGGACACCGTCGCTGCGGACACCGTCGCGGCTGATGCCGTTGCTGTGGATGCCGTCGCGGCGGACACCGACGCGGCGGACACCGTCGCGGCGGACACCGACGCGGCGGACACCGTCGCGGCGGATGCCGTTGCTGCGGAGTTCGGTGCGGGTGACATGATCTCCACGACCATCAACGAGTCCACCGTCGAGGCATCCTGGACGGAGGTGTCGCTGCTCGACTGGATCCGGGCCCAAACCGGTCTGACCGGCACCAAGGAGGGGTGCGCCGAGGGGGAGTGCGGCGCCTGCACGGTCCACCTCGACGGCACGGCCGTGCTGAGTTGCCTGGTCCCGGCGCCCAGAGCGCACCGAGCGAAGGTTGTGACGATCGAGGGACTCGCCACCGCTGGCACGCTCCACCCGCTGCAACAGAGTTTCATCGACCGTGCGGCCGTGCAGTGCGGCTACTGCATCCCCGGTTTCTTGATGGCCGGAGCAGCATTGCAGGCCGACCACCCCGACGCCGACAACCGAGCAGTCAAGCTCGGGCTCTCCGGCAACCTCTGCCGCTGCACCGGCTACTACGCGATTGAGGCTGCGTTCAACGGTCCGCCTGGCCTTGGCCTTGACGGCGCGGACCCGCCTGGAGCCGGCTCGTGAGTCTCGGAGAAGCGGTCGCAAAGCCCGACGCGCACGGGAAGGTGACCGGAGAGGCGGTGTATGCCGGTGACATTTCTGATGCTGGGATGCTGCACGCCAAGGTGGTGTTCACCGACGAGGTCCATGCACGCATCACGTCGCTCGACACCAACGCTGCCAGCGCGCTCCAAGGCGTGCATCTGGTCTTGACGGCGGCTGATGTGCCCGTCAACGAATACGGGTTGACCAAGTTCGACCAACCGGTTCTGGTGGGGCCGCAGAGCACGGGCCGAGCCGCGGTGGCGGCCGACGTCTCCCGCTGGGAAGCAGACCATCTGGCGGTGGTTGTGGCTGAGACGGCCGAGATCGCTCTCGCCGCAACCCAGTTGATCGTCGCGCAGTGGGAGCCCCTCGACGTGGTGCCTGATCTGGACGCGGCACTGCAACCGGACGCGCCGCTGGTGCATCCCGAGGACGGCATCGGCGCCAACGTCTACGCGCACCTGAAGACCCGCAAGGGTGACACGGCAGGCGCTTTCGCACAGGCCGCGCATGTTGTCGAGGGCACCTACACCTTCCCCTACCAGGAGCATGCCTACCTTCAGACCGAGGCAGCCGTCTCCTACATCGACGGCGAGGGCAGGGTCACTGTCGAGACCGCCGGCCAGTGGACCCACGAGGATCTCCGACAGGTGGCCCACGCGCTCGATCTGCCAGCCGCGCAGGTGCGCATCGTCTACGGGGCGATCGGTGGGGCGTTCGGCGGCAAGGAGGACATGAGCCTGCAGGTGGTGATGGCGTTGGCTGCGCTGCGGCTTCATGAGGCCGGGGTGGCCCGACCCGTTCGTTGCGAGTGGAGCCGCGAGGAGTCGATTGTCGGGCACCACAAACGTCATCGGGGCAGGGTCCACACCCGCTGGGCCGCCGATGCCGACGGCCGCATCCTGGGGGTGGAAACGGACGGGTTCCTCGATGCCGGCGCCTACAACTGCACGTCCAACAAGGTGCTCGGGAACCTGCATCTGACCGTTTGCGGCCCCTATGTGATTCCCAACGCCCGCGTCGATTCTCGGGCGGTCTACACGAACGCGCCTCCCGGCGGGGCGTTTCGGGGCTTCGGCGGGCCCCAGGGCGCGTTCGTGGCCGAGATGCAGATGAACAAGCTGGCTGCGCTCACCGGTATCGATCCGGTCGAGATCCGCCGCCGCAACGTCTTGGCCGAGGGGTCGCTGGGAATCACCGCAACGGAGCTGCCTGCCGGGGTGAGCATCGGTGAGGTCGTCGAGGCGTGCGCGCTCGAGGCTGGCTGGTCAGAACCGCTGCCCGAACCTCGTGCCGCTTCGGTGTTCGCCTCGCTCGCGCCTTCGACGAGGGCGCGCCGGCGTGGCCGCGGCTTCGCCTGTGCATTCAAGAACATCGGCTTCTCGTTCGGTTTCCCTGAACGGAGCGAGGCCGCCATCGTCCTGCATCCCCACGACGGAGCCACCGACGGAGCCGCCGACGGGTCCCCCGACAGTGACTCGCCTGCGTCCGCGGAGTTGTTTCTGGCGGGCGCCGACGTGGGCCAGGGCGCCCACACCGCCTTCCTGCAGATGGCCGCGGAGGCGACCGGCGTGCCCCTCGAGGCGATCGAGGCGAGCTTCTCAGACACCGCCACCAGCGGGGACTCGGGTTCGGCTTCGGCTTCGCGGCTCACCTGGATGACCGGCAACGCCATCCTCGGCGCCGCGGAGGAGGCAGCCAAGTCTTGGCTCAACGGAGACCGGCCCGCGCTCGGCGAGTTTCGTTACGTTCCCCCTCCCACCGAGCCGCTCGATCCGCAGGGCTTGGCGCCCACAACACCGAACTTCGCCTACGGCTATGTGGCCGAGGCGGTGGACCTGTCGGTCGACGTCGAGACCGGTCACATAGTGGTCCACGACGTCGTGTGCGCGGTCGATGTGGGCCGGGTCGTGAACCGGGCGTTGGTTGTGGGGCAGGTCGAAGGAGCGATAGTCCAGGCTCACGGCTACGCGTTGTCGGAGGATCTGGCCGTGGTGGACGGACGAATACTCAATCCCCGATTCAGCGGCTACCTGATCCCCGGGATTACAGACATCCCCGAGCGGGTTCGGTCTGTGCTGCTCGAGGTGCGCGACCCGCGGGGACCGTTCGGTCTGCGCGGCATGGCCGAGATGCCGTTCCTCCCCTACACTCCTGCGCTCGCTGCAGCACTGCATGATGCCACCGGTGTCTGGTTCGATTCGTTCCCGCTTACCCCCAGCCGCGTGCTGGAGGGCCTGACTTTCAGCAGCAGCGCCGCGAACGGTTTATGATCCTATGCCTGTGCCCGCCCAGTCTGCGTCCACCCAGTCTGCGTCCACCCAGTCGGTGCCCGTCCAGAATGGCCGTCGTTGGATGATCGACCTTTTCCACCGGTTCAGCGGGAGCCTGATCCCTGTCGCCGCGGCGTTGGCCGCGCTCGCCATCGGCGCGGTCGTGATCGTGGTGCTCGGGGCCAACCCGCTCGTCGGCTACGGGGAGCTCGTCAAGGGTGCGTTCGGGAGCGGTGACGCCCTCGCTGACACCGCCGTTCGGGCCATGCCGCTGCTGTTGGTGGGCACCGGCATCTGCATCGCCTTTCGCGCCCGCGTCATCAACATCGGCGGCGAGGGTCAGATAGTTGCGGGCGCACTGCTCTCGACGGTCACCGCGCTGGCTGTGCCCGACCTGCCTGCGGTTGTGCTGATTCCGGTCGTGATGCTGGCGGGGATCATCGGCGGGGGGATCTGGGGGGCGATCCCCGGCGCGCTGAAGGCCTATCTCGGCGTCAACGAGATCCTCTCCACCATCATGTTGAACATCGTCGCCATCCAGGTTATGAACTACCTGTTGCGCGACCCCCTGATCGACCCGCTCGAGATCGAGCAGGGGACGCGCATCCCCCAGACTGAGCGCTTGTCGGAGAATGCTGATCTGCCGATCCTCATCGAGGGCACCCGCCTTCATCTCGGCGTGGTGATCGCGCTGGGGGCCTCGGTGGTGGCCTGGGTGTTCCTGTGGCGCACTACGACGGGGTTCAAGACCCGTGCGGTGGGGCACAACTCCGCGGCGGCGAACTATGCGGGCATGCCCTTCAAGCGCATGACCATGCTGGCGCTCACCTATTCGGGGGCGATGTGTGGTCTGGCGGGTGCGGTGCTGGTGTTCGGGAGCCAGTCGCATCGCTTGATCACCGATGGATCGTCGCTGGGCTTCACGGGATCGTCGGGCTTCAACGGGATCGTCGCGGCGTTGTTCGGTGGTCTTCACCCGCTGTGGACGATCCCGTCTTCATTCCTTTTTGGGGGCCTGCTCGTCGGTGCCAATGCCATGCAACGCGCCATCCAGATCGACTCGGCTCTGGTTATCGGTCTCAACGGGTTGATTGTTGTGTTCGTGGTGAGCAGCACCAGCCTGCGTAACCGTCTCCGCCAGGCGCTTGAGATCTCCGGCATGCGAACCCACGACACCCCCACTGCGGCGCCGTCCACCCCCGATCCTGCTGCCCCCGATCCTGCTACCCCTGACGGCGGTGCCGGATCTGCGGCACCGTCCGCAGCGCAAGCAACGTCTCCTACCCCCGACGATGATGCCGGATCTGCGGCACCGTCCGCAGCGCAAGCAACGTCTCCTACCCCCGACGATGATGCCGGATCTGCG
>JAHQYN010000093.1 GCA_024421085.1 Acidimicrobiia bacterium | reverse complement strand
GGCTCTCACCAGAAACACGGGCGATCAACTGTGCATGCCCCACAGGAATCTCACCAGACTCCAACGCACCGCTCGTCGCGGGCAACTCCGCCAACCGGGCCGCGACCTCGACATCGCGTTTGGCGTCCCGCCTCGATGCCTGCAACTCGCCACGGACCAGGCGCTGCGCGTCGCCTTTGCTGTGACGACGGCTCAACTCCGCCAACACCCGCGACTTCATCGCCGCCAGAGTCGACTCGGCACGACCCAGCACTCCCAACCGCAGCCGCAGGTTCTCATCAGACAACGCCGTCTCATCGACCAACGGCACCCGCAACGCCCCGGCGCCGCGGTCGGTACCGCCAGCCGTGCCCGCTTCGGCAAGTTCTGATCCCGAAAGGAAACTCATGGATCACAACCTACAGGCCCCCTGCGACAATAACATCGCGAACCATCAGAAAAACATAAGAAATCCCAAAATATTTGTTTGGCACAGAAACCGTCAACGTCCGAAACCCATCGCGCGCGCAAGCACCGGGTCCACCTCAACCCCACCAGGCAAACCCGCAACGCAGAGACGACCATCGTCACCGACCCCAACCACCCGCCAGACTTGGCGACTCCACCACCGTTGGCCGGACACGTCGAACGGGCCGCGGACATCGGCTGGAACTCAACCAAGCAGATTCTGGTGCAACGCCGCGCTTCGCGTTTTGGGTCGGGATGGGAGCGTGTCGAGTAGCACCTAGTTGGGTTCGCCAGCAGAGTTTCTTTGGCGTGGCATCGGTATCGGACTTCTCTGTGGCGGTCGTCGGCGTTGAGGCGGCCAGCGGCGCGCTGAAGTGTTGACCAGATACCAGCAGCAACCCAGTTCACCCGGCAACGTCGCTTTTCGTGGTGCCATGACCCGCTTGGCGTGTCACTCAACGACTTGCCGGTGCCGTGGACCGCTGCCAAGGCAGTGCGAAAGCGGGATTCCGTTCGCTGGCGGTCGGTGCTGGACATTCCGGGTTCGGGCAACGCCAGCGGCGCTGGTGCCACACCAACTGCACCGGCCGCCCCAACGCCGCGAGGTCCACCAACTCAACCAGCGCTTCTCACCATCAGACCACAACCGCCCGCCACAAGCCCACCCCCCCCCGCCACAAGCCCCACAGTCCAGTCTCGAAGCCTGACAACAGACAAGCACCCGCAACAGCAAACCCACCTCGTCGTCAACGCCGACCACCTCCACATCGCCCAACCCAACCAACAACTCACACACACGCGTAGAATCAACGACCACACCGATCCACCACATTCTCGTTGCGGACAGCACCGAAACCGGAGGATCCCGCCCCTTCAGGCACGGACCCTCACCCCACCCACCCCGACCTCAAACGCGAAGAGCCCCAAATCCTCGAGTTGGCGCATTGAACTGACGTGGCCCGTGAGCGGGAACCCGGCGCCGAACACACAGCAGTCCCTTCCGTCACCCTTGATGAATGCGACGAGTTCGTCGGGCCAGCGTCGGGGCGGACGGGTGGCAGTGCCGATGTACACATTGGGGAACCTCGTGGCTGCCTCGATCGTCTCCACGACCCAGGGCACCCCGATGTGCGACAGCAAGAATCCGATGTCAGGGAACTCTGTGACAGCAAGAATCCGATGTCAGGGAACTCTGTGACAGCCTTGGCGATGGCATTCGGATGACCGGACTCGTGGACCATGTCGCCTCCTGAAGCTCCGGCTTGCATCGTGAAGGGAATGCGGTTCTGCGAGCACAGTTCGTAGTACAGCCAGCTCCTCTGAGGCTCCGCAGCCGTTCCGAATTATCCGCCGACGGGGTCGATCTCCAGGGACTTGTAGGTGGTCATGGGGAAATAGGCGCAGCCGAGCGACTCGAACTTGGGGCGAGCCTGTTCACCACGGTCCACGAGCGTGACAGCTGCCACTATTTCGGCGCCGGTCCCCGAGACGATGTCGTAGGCCAGAAAGATCGATCCACCGGTCGTCACCGCGTCGTCCACCAGCAGCACCTTGTCAACGGGGCCGATTCGCGCTCCTTCAATCTGTCGGCGGGTGCCGCGCCCCTTCGGGGCCTTGCGCACAATGAACCACCTGCACTGCGCCACTGAAGCGATTCCGACCGAGAGGGCGTCGGCGCCGAGCGTGAGTCCGCCGACGGCATCGAACTCGAAGCCTGCCTCAGAGACGGTCTCGACAATCGCCTCTGAGGCGATGCGGAGATCGCTCCACTGAGCAAGCGCCTCCTTGCCGTCGACAAAATCCGACGACATCTGGCCCGAGGCGAGCTGGACGGGTTCATCAAGCCGACGGAGCCCTTTCGTGCGGATTATCTCGAGAAGCTGTTGGCGGCGTGTCGCGGTCAAGTTGAACTCCGTGGACGGTTTCCGGCATCAACCAGACTAGGGGTTTTGAACCGCTGGCGGCGCTCGGTGACCGCGTTCCACACCGACTTCGACGTCAGAACGGCGATGAAGACGACCACCGTTGCGAGCGCCATGGTTGCGCCCGCAGCCGTGTCGTGGTGATAGCTGATCAGCAGCCCGACAACAGTCGACCCCGCGCCGATCAGCACCGCAGCCGCCATGATCCGGGGCACCCGCTTCACCAGCAGCACCGCCGTGGCCGGAGGGGCGATCAGGAAGGCGAAGACCAGCAGATTCCCGACCGCGTCGAAAGAGGCAACAATCGAGACGACCAACAGCACCAGCAGGACGGCATGGGCCAGTCGCGGTCTCAAGCCTAGGACCTGGGCTTGGGCTTGATCGAAGGTCATCACCAGGAAAGCCCGGTAGAAGACGACCACACCGACCAGTGAGACGACCGCTGCAACGGCCTGGCGCTGCAGGTCGCCGCTGTCGACCCCCGTGATGGAGCCGAACAGGAAGCGGCTCAGGTCGCCGATGTAGGACCCCGAAGAACTCGACATGATGACCACAGCCAACGCCAGGAAACCCACGAACAACAAGCCGATCGAGGCGTCGTCGGGCAGGGGTGAGTGGTGCCGGATCAGGTTGATCCCCCAGACCATCGCCAGGGCTGCGACGAACGCGCCGACAGTAGTGTTGATGCCGACAATGAATGCGATTGCTACGCCGGGCAGCAGGCCGTGCGCCAGCGCGTCACCCAGGAAGCTCATGCCCCGCAACACGACCCAGGTGCCGACCACCGAGGTCGTCAATCCGACCAACAGGCCCGCATAGAGGGCGTTCTGCATGAACGGGTTCGACGTGAAGGGATCGATCCACCACGCCAGGGGGTCGGTCAGGAACTCCACCCAGAAGGTTCTATCCGAGCGCGTCGACTATCAGACGGGCATTGGTGCGCATGAAGCTGGCGTAGTCCTCTGCACCGCTGCCTGCCGGACCGAGGCTTCCCGTGTAGAGCGTCACCACCTCCACGTCACCGACCCGCGCCGCGAGCGCTTCGGTTTCGTCGCTGGAGTGCTGCGTCTCGGCGAATATGGCCTTGACCCCTTCGTGCTCGATGGTCTCCGCCAATTCCTCGAGCTGGGCCGGGTTGGTCTCAGCCAACGCTGAGGTTGAAGGGAGCACGGTCCCGATGATCTCAAAGCCGTAACGGTCGGCGAAATAGGCCAAGGCGTCGTGGTTGGTGACCAGCTTGCGTTCATCGGCCGGCAACTCTTCCAGCAGATCTTCGAGTTCTTGGTCCAGTGCGGCCAACTCCGCCTGGTAGTCGCTCAAACATGCGGCGACGGCATCAACGTCGACACCCGCATCGTCAGTCAAGTGCCGGGCCAGTTCGTTCAGTACGCCCGACACGCGCACTGGATCGAACCAGACGTGCGGGTCTTCGCTCCCGTGGCCGTGACCGTCATCTTCACCCGCGTGATCGTCGTGCTCCTCGCCCGCGTCCGCGTCGGCGACCTCGTCCGCGTCGTGGGCCTCATCGGCAACGCGGGCATCGTCCGCGTGGTCCGCATCGTCCGCGTGGTCCGCATCGTCCGCGTGGGCCGCATCGTCCGCGTGGCCCGCGTCGGGGACGTGGGCGTCTTCGTCCGCGTGGGCCGCATCGTCCGCGTGGCCCGCGTCGGGGACGTGGGCGTCTTCGTCCGCGTGGGCCGCATCGTCCGCGTGGCCCGCGTCGGGGACGTGGGCGTCTTCGTCGGCGTGGGCGTCTTCGTCGGCGTGGGCGTCGTGGTCCGCATCGTGGTCCGCATCGGCGTCGGGGGCGGCGTGGGTGTCTTCAACGGCGTGGGCCGAAGAGAAAGCAATCGTCTCGACCTGTTCGGCGATCTGGAGCACGGGCGTCCCGGAATCCTCGACCGCCGCGAGCGTGTCTTCGAGTTGAAGTTCCAGACCTAGTCCGTTGGCCACCACGAGGTCGGCATTCTCCATGCGTTCCCGGTCACGCAGCGACGGTTCGAATCCGTGGGGGTCGCCACCGACCGGAATGACGGTCTCAACATCGGCGATTCCGCCACAGGCCACGTTGGCAACGACATCGCCCCAGATTCCGATCGTCACCAAGATCTTGGGGACCTCGGACGTCGTGACCGCCGACTGTTCTGGATCGGAGGACCCTCCGCATCCGGCAGCGAACAGCGCCGCCGCCGCGAACAGAATTGCCGCCCGCGGCAGTCGCCTGCACGCCCGCAGCGATCGGGATTTTTCGGTTGAAAGTCGTCCAACACGCATGGCTATGATCTCCTTGGTATCGTTGATTAATGCTCAGTTTTGATAATGAGTCTCATTCAGAGTACCGCGCCTGATGGAAAACACAACCACACCCGACGACCAGTACTTCGAGCATCATGCGTTCGTGCATAAGCGTCTCTCGACCGAGAACCACCGTTATACAACCGGGCGCCACCGGCTCGTCGATGCCTTGGCCGAATCAGCCCAGCCGCTCACGCTGCCCGAGATCGTCGAAATCGCGCCCGATCTGGCCGCCAGTTCCGTCTACCGCAACCTCGAAGTCCTGGAGCGGTGCGGTGTCGTCAACCGCATAACCAGCGGCGGCGGACACGCCCACTTCGAGTTGGCCGAACCGCTGCTCTCACACCACCACCACCTCGTGTGCGTCAGCTGCGGCACCATCGAGGATGTGCGGCTCGACGATGAACTCGAGGCGCTGCTCGATCAGAACCTCAACCTGCTCGCTGACCGCGCCAGTTTCAAACCCCTCCATCACAGCCTCGACCTTCACGGCCACTGTGCAGAATGCGAGGATCCCGCGTGAAAGCCGCAGACGGCGACGACAGCGATCTGACCGGGCCCGGACGCTCCGCTGAATCGGCCCGTCGCAGCGCCGACCTCATCGGTCTGCCGACGCCTTGGGCCGACGGCGTGACGATGGCCGTGAGAGTCGAGAACTTGACCGTCCAATTCAACGGCTTCAATGCTCTCGACGGCATCACCCACACCTTCGAGCCCGGCACGTCCACAGCGGTGATGGGGATCAACGGCTCGGGCAAGACCACGCTGCTGGAGACCATCGCCGGACTGGTCCGCCCTGCCTTCGGCCGCATCGACGGGGTGGGTGAGCGACTCGCCTACGTCTGCCAGCATCCTCCGACTACCTGGATGCCGCTCACCGCGGGCGAGGTGTTGGCGATGGGCCGCTACCGCGAGCGGGGCCTGATCGGCCGGTTCCGCACCGGAGACCGCGCTGTTATGCACTCCGCCGCGCAACGGTTGCACGTCGACCACCTCTTGAAATCCAGTTTCGGTGAGCTCAGCGGTGGACAGCAGCAGCGGGTTCGTATCGCCCAGATGCTGGCCTCTGATCCGCAACTGCTGCTGTTGGACGAGCCGATAACGGGCCTCGACATCCCGAGCCAGGATCGAATCCTGGCGATGATCGAGGGCTGTTCGCGCCGCGGCGCGACCGTGGTCCTGACCACACACCACCTCGACGAGGCCCGGCACTGCGACTTTGTGATGCTGCTCGCCAACCGGCTGATCGCTTCCGGCCGCCCTGAGGAGATGTTCACCGAAGAGCGGCTCAGGCAGGCGTTCGGGGAACGCCTGCTCGGCGACCACGCCCACCACTCCCACGCTCACGACATGATCGTGCTCGACGACCACGGGCACCAGAGCCGTGCCGGCCACGACCACACCGACAAGGCGCCTATCCAGGGTTTTGGCAGGTCTCCGAGAGAGACGCATTAGCCTCGTCGGCAACGCCCAACAGAGCCTCGGCGACGGCCTCGCGGACGAGCGCAGTCGGGACGCTGCCGCGGGGGAACTCAGGCGGGATGAAGTTGACTGTGACAACCCTCGAGGTGTCGAGCCTGCGGGCAACCCCGACGAGTTCGTCAAGACGGTCGAGGGGAATGTCAGTTGAGACATGAGCGGAGATGATCCCGGTCAACGAAACGAAGTTGGCCAACACGTCCGGGATCGACACCTGATCGATCAGGGCCTCCACCACGCAGCGCTGCCGGGTCATGCGGTGGTAGTCCGAGGTTCGGGTCCTTGAGCGCACATAGGCCAACGCGGTCATACCGTCGAAGCGGTAGTCGCCGGGCTCGACCACGATGTCGATCGGCGGGCCTCCCCGGACAATGGGTTTGATCCGGTCGTTGATCGTCTCGGTGACGCGCACGTCGATACCGCCGAACAGGTCGATGCTGTCGACCAGCCCGGCCATGTCGATCAACACGTAGTACTGGACCGGCAGGCCGGTGAGCTGTGCCAGGGCGGACTTGATCGCGTGGCCCGCCGGATCGTCGACATCGGGGAACGCCTCAGGGAATCGCAAGCCGAGGCCGTACACCTCATTGGCTATGCCGGGATAGCCCTCGGGCCACTGTTGGGCTGCGGGCGATCCTTGCGGGAAAGTCAGATCCGTCCAATTGCGGGGGATGCTGAACACGGCGGCATCACCGTTGGCCACGTCGATTGAAACCACGATGATCGTGTCGGTTCGCACTCCGCTGCGGTCGAAGCCGCCGTCGCCGCCGAGCAGCGCGACAGTCAGGCGCTGTTGGCCGTCCCAGGTCTCTAGCCGCTCCGGCAGCTGCTCAGAAACGGTCGTGGTCCCCGGCACCGAGCCGCCGTCCGTCGCACGCTGATCCCCAGCAGCACGCTGGTCTAAAGGGTCACGCTGTTCGAGCGGGTCTGGATCGGGCAGCGGAGTCGGGGTGGCCGTGACCGTGGAAGTCGCACTAAACACCCCGTACAGGAGGTCCAACTGAGCTACCGCGTAGCGCACGACGAAGAAATGGGGCACCGCGATGATCCCGGCCAGAACAACGAACGTGAGCGTAGCGACCGCTTGATAGATCCACCGCGAACCGCCTTCGGGCCGAGGCCAGCCGCGCGCGACCGCGTAGGCATCGACCGCGACCCAGATGCGGAACACCAACACCAGTCCCGCGACCACGATGATGGCCCACAACGGTGACCGCGTCACGGTCCAAGCAAGCAGGGTCGCCTCACTGCGCGTGGCCACAAACGCGACCAGCACCGCACTGGCTGCGAGCGACCCCAACAGAAGGATCAGTGCTCGGCGGTTGCGGTGCCCGAAATGTCCCAGACCGGGCCAGATCACCGACAGCGCCGCAGCCACCAACGGATGGGGCCCCCGGGTGCGCTTGAACGGCCTCTCATGCTCTGGGTTGTCGTTCGGGTGAAACCCCACACAACCAAATCTAAGGCCCCGCGACTCCAACGAGCAGGCGTCCGCTCAACTCTTCGGGTCAACTCTTCGGGTCAAGCAAGACCGAGCACCGTAAAAGCAACTCGAATTCGGCGGTCAACTCGGTGAGGGCACAGCTCGGCAGGCGGTTCTCAACCCTTCACGAGTTCCGCTATGAGGCGCAGTTCTTCGGGGGTACGGGCGGCCACGTTGAGCATCGTTACCGGACTCTCCTGCCAGGCTTGGAGCCGATCACGGATCCGGTCGACGGACCCGACCAGCGAGATCTCGTCTGCGAACTCGCTAGGGACCATGGCGATCGCCTCATCGCGCCTGCCCTCGAAGAACAGGTCCTGGATCTTGTATGCCTCCTGCTCATATCCCATTCTTGCCATCAACTTGGTGTGGTAGTTCTGCCCCTTGGCGCCCATGCCACCGATGTAGAATCCGAGCGAGGCCTTGGTGGGATAGAGCGCCTGTTCCACATCGTCATGCACGCGCACCGAGACGTTGACCGCGATCTCGAATCCCGGTCTCGCCATGGCCAACTCTTCGGCATAGACCTCGGGCCTGAACGGTGAGTAGTACAGCGGAATCCAGCCGTCGGCGATCTCCACGGTCTGAGCAACGTTCTTCGGTCCTTCAGCCCCGATCCAAACGGGTATCTCGCGCAGCGGATGCGTCATCACCTTCAACGGCTTCCCCAGGCCCTCCGAACCCGCTCCGTGATAGGGCATCTGGAAGTGATCCCCTTGGAACTCCATGGGCCCCTCACGGCGGAAGACCCGGCGCAGGACCTCGACGTACTCTCGGGTACGGGCCAGGGGTTTGCGCGAAGGCATGCCGTACCAGCCTTCGACAACCTGAGGCCCCGACACACCGAGCCCCAGAATCGTGCGTCCGTTGGAAATGTGGTCGAGGGTGATGGCGTGCATGGCAGTCGCGGTCGGGGTGCGGGCCGAGATCTGCACAACTCCGGTTCCGAGCTTGACTCGCTGCGTGTGCGCTGCGACCAGCACCAGCGGACTGAAAGCATCAGAACCCCACGACTCGGCGGACCAGACCGCATCGAAACCGGCCTTCTCTGCTTCGACGCTCAGCTCTACGAAGTCTTCGGGCATTGTGCGGCCCCAGTAGCCCCATATGAGTCCCAGTTCCATCACGGTTTCCTTCCGGTCGGGCGAACGCTCAATCTTGGTCCATGAATGCTCGTCCGCCAAAGTCGGCAAGCTCGTGTCGGGCCATGCGCTGGCGTTCAGGAGCGGCTCGGGCGTGTTCACGGTCGCGCTTTGATACCCTGAATCCCGTTCATTGCAATTGTGTGACAAAATGCCCGGCAGATCGCGATCACCCGCAACTTTCCCCCAATATCGCCAATATCGCCACAAGCGGTGGGTCCGCGTCGTCGCCGCGGCCGTGGTTTTCGTTTCGCTCACAACGACAGACCCCATGGCCCTCGCACAGAACCCGACAATCGACGAGATTCGTGAGGACCGGAAGCAGGTCCAGGAGGAAGCGGCCGAAACACAAGGGGAGATCGACGGACTGTTCGGAGACCTCGACAGCCTCGAGATGGCGGTCAACACCCTGGTAGAAGCCAGAGACAGCGCCGAAGCGGCTGCTAACGCCGCTACCAGAAAACATGAAGAGGCCCAAGCTGATCTAGGGCGAACAGAAGCGAGGATTGCCGAACTCGAAGCCGAGGTCGCTGAGACCGACCTGTTGTTGCAGGAATCAGCGGTCAACGCTTTCACCTCGTTTCAAGGACCCAACAGTGAGCAGACGGCGTTGAGTGAGGACCCTTGGCGACATGCCCGCAGCCAGTCCCTGCGCAGCTTCGCGAACCGCAGTACCGAGGATCTACTCGACGATTATCGCGGCCAATCCGCGGAGCTCGAGGCGCTGCGAGCCGATGCGCTCCGCAACGTGAATGAACTCGAGGGTCTGCGCAACGAAGCCCTCGAGCGGACTGGAAACCTCCGCACTGCTGTGGCAAACGAGGAGCGTGCGGTCGCTAAGATCAAAGACCGCGTAGGTGATCTCTTCACCGAACTCGAAGCTCTCGAGAATCGAGACGCCGCACTGGAAGACAATCTCGCGCAAGAAGTGGCACGCTTGGAGGCCATCGCCGCCGCCGCCCGGGCGCGGGCTCGAGGGGTCACCGTGCCACGCAACGCGCCAGTCGATTTAGTCGAGGTGCAGGGGATCGTCGTCAATGTACTCATCGCCGAAGGGCTCGGCGGGTTTCTGGACGCGATGAGGGCCGAGGGATTCAACCTGTTCGGCAGCGGTTACCGCACCAACTCAAGGCAGATCGAACTGCGTCAGCAGCATTGCGGGACTTCTGACTACGCCGTCTACCAGATGCCGTCGTCGCAATGCAGCCCACCCACCGCACGACCTGGATTCTCGCAGCACGAAGTAGGTCTGGCTGTCGACTTCATATACAACGGCAGGCTGATCCGCAGCCAGAACACGCCCGTGTTCCAAGCCATGGCCCGGATCGCGCCGAACTACGGGCTCCTGAACCTCCCCAGCGAGCCCTGGCACTGGTCGACCAGCGGCCGGTAGCCAGTTCGCCGTGGCTCCAACTCGCCGGATCGTACTGCTTGGGCTGGCAACCTCTCCAACTGGTCCGCGAGGGCTTCGCGGGGTGTACTGCCGGTTCAGTCGTCTTGGAGGGCTGGGATCACCTGATCGACTGTGAGCTCGACAGACTCCCAGGCTGAGTCGATCGGCATGCCGCCGACCAGTGGGTGCAGCGAGAGGGCCCCGGTCTCGCGGGCCCGCTTCACCGCCTGCTCCGGGGTCAGGAACTGATAGATCCCCTCCTCGCGCAGTTCCTGCTGGTTGGTGGCATGGGTATGGACTGCGGAGGTCTGCCCCGGTGGTTGCCACGAATCGTAGACGGATGCTTCGAGCCAGAAGTGTTTCCCGAGCTTGGCCCAAGCCTCATCGGGATCGTTGACCACATGGATCATGGCCACCTGCTCGGGTGCGATGCAGAACCCCTGCGTACCGTGCCTCTCGCATTCGGCGGCATACAGTGCCTCGACCTCGGGGTTGGGGGCAGGAAGCTGGAGCGGCAGACCCAGGCGCGCCGCACGCTTCGCGGCGGCGGGACCCGAACCACCGATCATCACCAGGGGATGCGGGCGGGTGTAGGGCATGGGGCCGACCTTGATCGTCGCGCCGTTGTATGCGAACTCTTCCCCCGACCAGACCTTCCGCATGGTCTCGAGGGCATGGTCGAGGATCTTGCCGCGGCGGCTCCAGTCCTTTTGGACCGCAGCGTACTCCGCGGGGCGGTAACCGAGCCCTGTGGTGATCGAGATCCGGCCCTTGCTGATCAGGTCGATCACCGCCAACTCCTGTGCCAGGCGCACTGGATCATGCAACGGGACCAGCAGCGCGGTGATAGCCACCGACAGGTTCTGCGTCCGGTTGAGAATCATCGCCGCGTTGAGCAGCGGTGTGGGGCTCCAACCTATGTCTGTGGCTTGGTGCTCCTCAAGGCTCACCATCGCGAAACCGTTCTTGTCAACGTATTCGGCGAGGTCGAAACCGGCACGGTAGCGGTCGCTCATGTGGTTGGGGTCGGTCGGGTCCGGATGCATGAAGTTGAGCCGCATCATCATGAAAGTCACAGCAGAACGCTCCTTGGGCGTGGGGCCAGGTCAATCAGCGAACGGCGCGGGGGTGCCGCGACGTTCGCCCGGCGTGAATGTAACCGGTATCGCGACGCCACGCATGGGGCTCAGGCGGTCTGTGGGGTGTTAGAGGCCGAGAGCTCTTGTTAGGAAGCTGGCCATCTGGGCGCGGGTGACGGGCTGGTCGGGGCAGTATCGCAGCGGGGTCTGGCTGCAGCCGGTGGTTATGCCCTCGGCGAACAGGGCGTTGATGTCGGCTGTGTGGGTGCCGGTGGGGTCGATGTCTGTGAAGCCGGCTGCGTCGGCTGCGGGGAGTTTGAGGGCTCGTACTAGGAAACTGGCCATCTGGGCGCGGGTGACGGGGGCGTTGGGGCAGTATCGCAGCGGGTTCTGGTTGCAGCCGGTGGTGATGTTGGCGGTGGCGAGGGCGTTGATGTCGGCTGTGTGGGTGCCGGTGGGGTCGATGTCTGTGAAGCCGGCTGCGTCGGCTGCGGGGAGTTTGAGGGCTCGTACTAGGAAGCTGGCCATCTGGGCGCGGGTCACGGGCTGGTCGGGGCAGTATCGCAGCGGGTTCTGGTTGCAGCCGGTGGTTATGTTGGCGGCGAGGATGGCTGCGATCGCGGCGGCGTGGGTGTTGTTGGGGTCGACGTCGCTGAACACGGCAGCCTGCTGTTCTGCGTCGCTGTCATCACCGGTGCCGGGGTCAGTGTCGCCGCCCATGTCGGTTTCGCCGCTGTCGGTGCCGGTGTCGTCGGCCATGTCGGTGTCGCCGCTGTCGGTGCCTGTGTCGTCGGCCATGTCGGTTTCGCCGCTGTCGGTGCCTGTGTCGTCGGCCATGTCGGTTTCGCCGCTGTCGGTGCCGCCGTCGTCGCCCATGTCGCCGTCGGTGGTGTCGGTGGTGTCGGTTTCGCCGCTGTCGGTGCCGCCGGTGTCTTCGCCTATATCGGTGCCGCCGTCGTCGCTCATGTCGGCGTCGGTGGCGCCGTTACCGTCATCGCTGTCGTCGTCGGCATCAGGGTCTGTGTCGTCGGGGTCGGGGTCGGTGTCACCGTCGTCGGGGTCTGTGTCGTCGGGGTCGGGGTCGGTGTCACCGTCGTCGGGGGCCGGGGCGTCGGGGGCGGGGGCGGGGGCTGGGGGGGTGGTCAGGTGTGGGGGGGTCGGGGTCGGGGGGGTGGGGGTCGGGGTCGGGGGGGGGGGGGGTGACTGCGGGGCCTCCTATGGGGCCGCCTGTGCGGGTGGGGGTGATCGTGGCGGGGCCGGTGATGGTGATGGTGGCTTTGGGGTTTGTGGGGTTGAGGGTGTAGTGTTGGCTGAGGTCGGTGTTGGTGGACGGGTCGACGATGCTCAAGACGATGGTTTTGCCTTCGGAGTC
>JAHQYN010000238.1 GCA_024421085.1 Acidimicrobiia bacterium | reverse complement strand
GCTGACCACGCGGCAGTTTCTTCCACGATCCGGCCTTGAGACCGCTGTCGCTGTGGTTCGCGTAACACGCCCGGTAAACCGTCTCCGCGCACACCTGCATCCCTCGAGCTTTCAGATCCGCAGAAATCGTGTGAGGCGACCACTTGAGCCCCAGCCCCTCCGCGACCTCAACAGCCAGCACCGCGTCACCGGCCAGCTTGGACATCTTGGGCCGAGCCGCGGCATCGCCCGCCCGCCGGTGAGCTACACGCGCACAGTAACCGTCGAACCCGCCGCCGCGGTCCAACTCTCGATACACCGTGGACCGGTGACGACCCAACCGCTCCGCTATCTCATCAACGCTCAACTGAGCCTCACGCATCGCCTCGATCCGCGACCGCTCACCAAAACACAAACGCTGTGCCATACTAGAAACCTCCATCGGTTCGGTTGTTGACTCTTCACCGGCCATTATGGCCGACTTGTCGCAACCACCGATGGAGGCCGCCGTCCTTGAGTGGGCTAACGGGGTCCCAAGAATCGGTCGCCGTTGAAGTGCACCAGGTGAGTCGGATGGTCTGCGGTCCAGACCTCAGTTTCCCATGAGATGCTTGTGAGGTACTTCTTTATTGTTTCTTGATCCGGAAAGCAGGAAACGAACACAAGCCCGGCGGTACAGTCGAGGAACAGTTCTTTGAGTTCTAAGTGTCGTGTGTGGTCCACGGGCCCGTGAGTGGATGCCGCCTCCAACAGGACAATCCAGTTTCGATCCTCCATGTGGACCACAAGATCAGGCATCTTTCCGTGTGCATTGACCGATACGCCTAGGGCACTCAACTTTTTGTCCTCGTGTATGAGCCACTTCGCCCCAGCGTCGCCAACATAGAGAACTGAGCCACCGGGTGTGAAACGAGGACAGAACTCCTCGATCATGCTCTTGAGCAGGGGGTTCTGTCCACCGGCTGACAATGAAATGTTGGTACCACTTGGCAATGTGACCGGGATCTCTGCCAACTGCCGTTCCTGTCGGTAGGTCGTCGCCAATCCCGGTTTTGCGTCAAGGTACTGGTCTAGGTTCTCAACGAAGGCCGCTGTTCCGCGTGACTGAATGACGGCTAGGGCTTCGTCGGTTACTTGGTAACACCAGTTCGGGGAGTTCACGGGGCGGGTTGGGTCGTCAGGATTCTCGATGACCAAGTGAGCTTGAATGAACTGGTGGAGCGTTTGGCGGCGGATCGTCTCACGAGTGTTTGGCCTGTAGTCAACGCCATAGTACTCCCGTATCCAGGCCATGATTTCAACGGTCCTAAGAGGAACTGCTGTTGCATCCGACCATGCATCATCGGGCCGCAGACCGAGCAGCGACAGCAAGACCAGCGCGGATCGTTCGTTTTGGCGTTCATGATCCAGCATTAGGTTGCGCAGCAACGAACGGCAGTCTTCAACTGAGACAGTGGCAGTCATCGGCATCAGTCAGCGGTGCCTGCGAACGACAAGCGACCCTGGGTATGAGTTCGGTGGGTCGAATCGGGGGTTTCTAGGTGGGGGAAGCGCATTCGTCGCAGGTCGGAGGCGTTTACTTGGGTGCTTCCGCTGAACATTCGAAAATAGGTATCGACTAGTTCGCTGTTGAGGAACTCGGCTAGTTGCACCGCTTCGGACTGTTTGATCGGCGCCCGGTTGCGGTGGACGACGTTCACATGGTTCTCGAACGCTACGTGGTCGTAGCCCTCGACTGGGAGGTAGACGCCGGCGACTACCCGGCGGCGCTGTTCCTTGGAGGTAAAGCG
>JAHQYN010000092.1 GCA_024421085.1 Acidimicrobiia bacterium | reverse complement strand
ACAGTCGTGGTTTGCTCCACCGGCGGTTCAGCACCTGGGAGTCGTCATCAAACATGTTCGGTCATCCTTTCATGCCCGACACAGGTGATGCCCGGCTCCCCCAATACAAATCGCATTCGTCGAGAGTGTACCAGACAGCACCGAGCTTGCCTGCACTGCCGCGGTCTCGCCACCGACCCGTCGAAGCGCAACAATCGGGACTTCGTCAAATGAGTCCCAGCAGATGAGTGCCAGCAGATGAGGAAGAGACCGAGCGGGCAGACGCGACGACGGCTGGAATCGAACAAGTGTTTGATTATAGGGTAGGGCTGTGGGCGACCGAGCCACGATCCTTCACGCCGACCTTGATGCCTTCTACGCATCAGTTGAACAGCGCGACGACCCCAGACTGCGAAACCAACCCGTGATCGTCGGAGAGGGCGTGGTGCTGGCCTGCAGCTACGAAGCCAAGCGCTGCGGAGTCCGCTCCGGGATGCGCGGGGGCATAGCCCGCTCGCTGTGCCCTGAGGCAATCACGGTTCCGGCCCGCATGAAGGCCTACTCCGAAGCCTCCACAGCCGTCTTCGAGCAGTTCCACGAGTTCACGCCGTTCGTCGAACCCCTGTCGGTCGACGAGGCCTTCCTAGAGGTCGCAGGAGCAGAACACATCTTCGGACCCGCCGCGCATATCGCCCAGAAACTCAAGGCTCAGGTGCTCGACAAAGTCGGGTTGGCACTCTCGGTCGGAGTCGCCGGAACCAAGTTCCTCGCCAAGGTCGCCAGTGCTCAAGCAAAACCCGACGGAATCGTCGTGGTCGAACCGGGCACAGAGCTCGCTTTCCTGCACCCGCTGCCCATCGAGGTGCTCTGGGGAGTCGGACCGGTCACCGCCACCAAGCTCCACGACCACGGCATCGACACGGTCGGAGACCTCGCCTCGTCGGGCCGCGAAGCACTCAAGAGCTACCTCGGCAACCACACCAGCGGCCACCTCCTCGCGCTCGCCAACAACTGCGACCCGCGGGCCATCGACACCAACCGCCGCGACCGATCGATGGGGGCCCAACGGGCATTGGGCCAGAAGGTACGCGACCGCGAGGAACTGCGGCGTGAAATGCTGGCCCTCGCTGAGAAGGTGGCTGCACGCCTGCGAAAGGCTCAGCGCGTCGCCCGCACCGTCACAGTGCGCTACCGGACATCAGAAATGCGCCACGAGACCCGCTCCCGGACCCTGACCGAGGCCACCGCGCAGACCGACGTGCTGACCGCGGTCGCCGACGAGCTGCTGCTCGACCTGCTCGACGGTCCCCACGGTCCCGGCAGCAGACTCGGACGTGTCGGCTGCACACTCATCGGCGTGACCTACTCGGCGCTCGGTTCGCCCGACGCCATTCAAATGGCGCTCCCGTTCGCAGACGCCGGCAGACCCACCGACGAGCTCGACACCATGATCGACAGCATCCGCTCACGCTGGGGCAACAAAGCCGTGGCGCGAGCATCGCTGCTCGACCACGAACCCGAGGTTGCTGCGCTGAACCGCCCCACCGCCCTCGATTCGGAGACGCCTGAGCAACCAACGACATAACAACCCCCAGATGCCCGAAAATGACGCGGTGATCCAACCCCTCCCCGAGCGTCAACCCGATCGCGGCGTGTTCCGGCTCGGCAGTGGTTCGCCCGACCGCGGCGCGTTCCGGCTCGGCAGTGGTTCGCCCGACCGCGGCGCGTTCTGGTTCGGCAGTGGTTCGCCCGACCGCGGCGCGTTCCGGCTCGGCAGTGGTTCGCCGTCCTCGACGCCACCCTGGTGCGCATGCTGTTAGTACCTGCAACTATGGAGTTGCTGGGTTCAAGGAACTGGTGGATGCCCTCCTGGCTCGACCGGATCGTCCCACGCCTGGATATCGAAGCCTGATGACATCGCGAGGTTCAACCACATCAGCAAAATCAAATGAGGAAGCGCCGTGCGTTGTTGTTTCTGACTGTCCTGGTGCTGACCGCCGCTTCCTGCGGGCGTTCTGATGATCCCCTCCCCGAAGCCTCGCCGGCGCAGACCAGCGACGAATCCGCCACGACCAGCGAGCTGGCTGATCCAGACAACACCGGTGAGACCGAGCCGTCCACCGACCAAGACGAAACACCCACCGCAGCCCCAGACATCGCCGACAGCGCATTCGGGCCGGCACCGTCCTCCCCGAACGGACCCCTCGATGCCGACCTGGAAGCCGACCTCGACACGCTGTTCGATTCGCTGGCAATTGACCCGGACCTCGACGCAATTGATCGGATAGGCGCCTCGGTCACCCTCGGCGGGGTCACCGTCACCAGCGACGGCGCCGGTTTCACCGCCACTTCGGAGACAACAGGCGACGCGCTGGCCGCACATCAGGCCTTCTGGTTCGCTTGGAGCCAGTTCCACACCGACACCCTGCTCTTTGGGTCGTGAACCGGCTGCCACTCGACAAGTTCTGATTTCTAGCAGCTTCTAGGTGGCTGGTGTTTTTTTTATCGCCAACTTGGCGATGTAAAATCCCAGGTCAGAAGGTTGCGTGTCGAGCGAAATCGGCATTTCGCACCAGCCACGCTAGGGCGACTCTGGGTTAGAGGTCCAGAGACGACCACAGAGCTTCGATCACGGTTTCTCGGTCCCTTGCTTCCTCGAAAGCCTTGTCGTCGGTTCGAGGGCCGCCGAGCCCGTAGCCGGAGACGTCACAGGCGATCAGGTGCGACGACAACAACCCCGTCGAGCGGTCTAGCCATCACTCGCCGCTGCAACGAGCCAAGAGAAGATCGGGTCGGTGTGGCGCGTCGGCATCATCTCGGGATGCCACTGGACACACACAATCGGCAGGCTCGTGTGTTCCAAACCCTCGGCCAAACCGTCGTCAGCCCACGCGGTGACGCGCAGTCCCTCCCCCACGGCATCGACCGCCTGATGATGCAGCGAGTTCACCCGCAGCGACGGGCCGTAGAGGTCGCGCAGTGTCGAACCGGGCTCGAATGTGACCTCATGGAGTTCGGTGTCGACAGCGACGTCGAACCCCGAGTGGGGCGGCACATCCTGGTGCAGCGTGCCTCCGGCGGCCACATTGACGATCTGTTGTCCGCGGCAGACGCCAAGAACCGGCAATCGGCGATCTACGGCTCCCTTGTAGAGGCCGAGTTCAAAGTCGTCGCGCTCGGGTTCCGGAGGAAAGACGTCGGTCTCGGTCTCGGCGCCGTAGAGGCTCGGTTCGATGTCGGTGCCTCCCGGGAGAAGCAGGCCGTCGAGCCGTTCGATCAGCAGCAGCGGATCGGCGTCGATGGGCAGATGAACTGGGAGTCCGCCCGCTGCGATCAGAGCCTGCGCGTAAGCAGACATGTACATCTCCACCTGTGCAGCGCCGAAATTCACAGGAATCCCGGCAACGTCGCTTCCAGCCTTGACACGCCCCGGGATCCCGATAAGTGGAAGGACGGTCATTTCATTCGCTCCATAGTTCGTTAGGCACCAAACGTTAGCGACATCGCTGCGAACTACAATAGGGAGAAGCGCCTCGCTCCCGACGAGCTAGGAGTCGAACTTGTCACGCAACCCACAAATCACCAACCCCAGCCTCTGGCTGGCGGGCGCGAATCCAGATAGCTTCCAGATCATGGACTGGCGCAATTGGGCGTGGGTGGTCGTTCTCGGAATGGTGATTGCGGGTTGTGCTGACAACGATGCGCTGAGCGGCGAGCAACCGAACGTGCTCAACAGCACACAGCCCGCGGAAACGGCCGACATACCCGCCGCGCCGACCACGGCGCCAGAGACCAACCAGAGCACCTTCGGGCCGGTTCCTGTCTCGCCGGAGGGTCCTCTCGATGCCGGCTTGGAGAGCGACCTCGACGCGCTGTTCGATTCGCTGCCCCGCGCGGACCTCGAGGCCATCGATCGGATCGGGGCCTCGGGCGACCCGAGGGCGGCCTGGCTGCTCACCGACATCATCCGCTTCACCGGCGGCGAGATCGGCAAGCGCACCGGCGACGCCTGGGAGTCTCTCACCGCCGTGTCGATACCTGCGGGCGAATCACCGTGGGGCTTCACCACCGACCACATGATCGCCTGGGACGTGCCAGCCCCGCCCGGGTACATCAACTGGAAGCGCCAGGTCTTTGAACTGGTTGAGCCGCGTTGGGCCCCGTTGTTCGACGACCCCAACGCGACGGTCGACTGGCGCTGGGTGTCCTGGGGCGGAGTCTTGATCGACGACCGCCCGGTCGGCCAGACCAACGTCGGCTGCCCGCAGGGTTGCATCCCCGCACTCAACGACCCGGCGCTCACGCCCGCCGCAGAAGGCTCCTGGTACCCCGACGGCTCGATCGTGTTTGGTGTGGTCGTCGGCGGCGAGGCGGTGGCGTTTCCCAAGAACATCATGGAGATCCACGAGATGGTCAACATCACCATCGGTGGTCGGCGTCTGGGGATGCCCTACTGCACCCTCTGCGGGTCGGCACAGGCGTACTTCACCGACGACGTGGCGCCCGGCATCGACCTCGACGGCCACGACAGCTACGAACTGCGGACCTCGGGGCTGCTGAGCAGGTCCAACAAGGTGATGTTCGAGTTCCACACGATGTCGGTGATCGACACCTTCACCGGCGAGGCCGAGAGCGGGCCGCTGCGTGAAGCTAGTGTCGTGCTCGCCCAGACCAGCGTGCGCACCAGCACCTGGGGCGACTGGAGAGCCGCCCACCCCGACACCCGCATCGTCGCCGAGGACGGCGGCATCGGACGCAGCTATCCCTCGGATCCACTGCGCGGGCGCGACGACGACGGGCCTATCTTCCCGATCGGCGACGTCGACCCGAGGCTCGAAGTGCAGGCACCAGTCGTCGGAGTCATCGCCGATGACGGCACACCGGTCGCCTTCCCCGTGGCCGTCATCGAGCCCCTGACCGCCGACGGCGCCTCGGTCACCCTCGGCGGGGTCACCGTCACCAGCGACGGCGCCGGTTTCACCGCCACCTCGGCCACAACGGGCCACGCGCTGGCCGCGCACCAGGCCTTCTGGTTCGCCTGGAGCCAGTTCCACACCGACACCCTCTTGTTCCAGGCGTGAGTTAGTCTCTCGGCCATTGGTTCGTTGAGGCCGGGCCAGCCCGCAGGTCGTGCGTGGAGACCGCCGATGCTCAACTGAGCCGTTCGAGGGCGTCCCTTATTCCAAAATCCCTCTCCAAAATGGAATAACGGTTGTTTATCTAACTACAATCTCCAATGACTGGAATAAGGAGAGAGATGACAAGCAAACGAGCTGGCAGGTTCCGCCCACAGCTAACCGGATACGAAGCGTTCATGCCGAAACCGCTGCCACCCGATCCGCAACTTCAATGGGACGCCGAACTTCTCAGTCTACTCTCCGAAGCCAACACAGCCTTGGGGCGGTTGGACGGAATGGCGACGACGTTGCCCGATCCTGATATGTTCGTTGCCTCGTATGTTCGGCTAGAAGCGGTGCTCAGCTCACAGATCGAAGGTACTCAGTCGAGCCTCGACGACTTGTTCGCCCACGAGGTGGAGGTGCAACGCACCGGTCTGATGGCTGACATCCACGAGACGGTCAACTACGTGCGTGCGATGCGTCTGGGGCTTCAACTTCTCGACGAGTTGCCGCTGTCGGGTCGGCTGATCCGCAGGGTTCACGAAGAGCTGATGACCGGGACACGAGGCCAGGAACGCACCCCCGGAGAGTTTCGCAGGTCACAGAACTGGATCGGTCCCGCGGGTTGCACGCTGGCAACTGCTGCATTCGTTTCGCCGTCACCCGAAGACCTCGGAACAGCCATTCATGATCTAGAGATCTACTTGAACGACAGCGACGATCCGCCTCTCGTACTGGCCGGACTTGCCCACGCCCAGTTCGAGACAATCCACCCGTTCCTCGACGGCAATGGCCGCGTCGGCCGGTTGCTCATCGCCCTGTTGCTCGTGGAACGTGGTGCGCTTGCTCGCCCGCTGCTGTACCTGAGCCTCTTCCTGAAGCAGAACCGATCCGAGCACTACGATCGACTCAACGCAATCAGAGCCCGCGGTGACTGGGAGGGCTGGCTCAAGTTCTTCCTCGCCGGAGTCATCTCTACGGCGAGCGATGCCGTGCGGGTCGCAGGTGAGCTATCGGCCCTGACCGACGAACACCGCCAGATCGCGACCTCCCACAACTTCGGTAAGTATGGGTGGCCGCTGCTGAACCTGCTGGCCGAACAGCCGATCATGACAATCAAACGTGCGACAGCGGAACTGGGCGCGACCTCCACGACCATCGGCGGACTGTTCGATCACATGGCTCAATTGGGGATGGTCGCAGAAATCACTGGCCAGCGACGCAACCGTGTCTATCGCTACTCGCAGTTCCTCGATATCCTCGCAGACGACACCGCCAAATAACCGGTGACCGGACCCCGGCCCGGCCGGCCGCCGCGGGCGAGAGATTCTGAATGAACACGTCGGCACCCGCGACCAACTGGTTGAAGGTGGCGCGCTGTTCGGGATCCTTCAGATCCAGTTCAATCAGCGACATTGACGATCTGTTGTCCGCGACAGACACCCAGCACAGGGGTCTGGCGGTGCACCGCCCCGTTCATCAGGCTCAATTCGAACTCGTCGCGCTCGGGTTCCGGAGGAAAGACGTCGGTCTCCGTCTCGGCGCCGTAGAGGCTCGGTTCGATGTCGGTGCCTCCCGGGAGAAGCAGGCCGTCGAGCCGTTCGATCAGCAGCAGCGGATCGGTGTCGATAGGCAGATGTACCGGGAGTCCGCCCGCGGCGATCAGAGCCTGCGCGTAAGCAGACATGTACATCTCCACCTGTGCAGCACCGAAATTCACAGGAATCCCGGCAATGTCGCTTCCAGTCTTGACGCGCCCCGGGATCCCGATCAGGGGAGCGGCGGTCATGTCATCGGCCCAAGGTTGCGTCGGGTTGCGACTGGTCCAGGAACCAGTCGACTAGGGCGTGGCACTGCTTGGTGTTGCGGGTCTCGTGGTGGTGCATCTCGGCCATCATCTGGGCGCGGTCGAGGTTCAAGGAGGCTAGATACTCTTCGGCTGATCCGGCCAGGAAGCCTGCCACATGGCCCGGGTCGACCTCGGGGTGAAACTGGGTGCCGACCGAGCGACCGATGCGGAAGAGTTGGACGGCGTTCTCGTTGGCGGCCAAGACCTCAGCGCCGGGGGGAACCGTGAAACGGTCGTGGTGCCATTCGAACCAGGGCCCCGGGCCGACCGGGTTCTCGACACCGTTCGGCGCAGCGATCTCGTACCAGCCGATCTCAGTCACCGGCGACTTCTCCACTGAACCACCGAGCGCTTCGGCCAGCAGCTGACCCCCGAAGCACACCCCGAGGATCGGGGTGCCGCGCTCGTGGGCGGCCCTCAAGATCTCAAGTTCAGCGTGGATCCAGTTCGAGACCTCGTCCTTGCTGGTGAGCGAGCGGATCGAGCCCATCGGCACGATGATGTCGTAGTCGGAGAAATCGGGCCAGAGCGCGGCATCGTTCGGGCGCTCGTAGTCGGAGGTGACGACATGGTTGTGAACCTCCCAGCCGAGTTCGAGGAGTCTCACTTCGACCTGGCAGCCGACACCGTCGGGTTCGTGAATGATGATGAGCGCTCGCGGGGTGTGATTCACAGGTCAAACCATATGTGGACTTGGCCGGTTCCGGCTACCGCTTCATATTCGCCGAACTGGGTCCCGCGGGCTGTGCAGTCGGCTGCGCCGAGTGCGCCGACCATCGTCAGATAGTGCCCGAAATAGCCTTCAGGTGCGTGACTGCGATACTCGGGAACGAAATCGAGCACCGACGCGTGGTCTCCAGTCTTGAGCCATTCGATGACTCGACGGTCAGCGGCGGCGGCCTGCGGGGTTCGGATGTGCAGGTCGGGATCGGCGGCCTCGTGGGCGCGGAACTCTCGCAGAGGCCAGAAACGGTGGCTCAGTCCCCCGCTGGCCAATACCACCACCCTTCGGTCGATCGTCTTGACAGCGGCTGCGAGCATCTCTCCGAACAGCAGGAAGTCCCGGGTGTCCGCGGTCTGGCAGACGCTGGCTGAGACCCAGCTCGCATCTGACTGCAGGAATCTGAGCAGGTTGACTGTCGGATAGTGGATCGGCAGGCACGGGTCATCGACGGCTGTGATCCAGGTGTCTTCACGGTCGTCAGCGCAGCCGGCCCACGCCTCGGCCAACTCGGGATCACCCTTGATGTCGTAGGGCATCTGCGCCATGCCGCGGGGCAGCTCGTCGGAGGTGAACAAACCCTGCCTTGTGGCGTGGGAACTGACGATGTGCTCGATGGTGCTGAACCAGTGAGTGTCGATCACGACCACGGTGTCTGGATTCGAGGGGCGCAGCTTCTCAGCGGCGAGTTGATGGAGACCGGCGAACAGCGTCGTGTCGTCGCCGTTGTTCATCGCTCTTCGCTCGGTCTCGGGCATCACCAAAGGCGGTACGTGCGATACTACCGCAGCGCCGACTATCTCTCCCATGTTCTGACCCTCACTAGTGGATGTCGGGGCGTGCTCATACGACTCTCACGGGCAGACGCTTGATCCCGGCGATGAAATTGGACCGCAGCCGCTCAATGGGCCCGGCCGGCTCGAGACGGTCGATTCGTTTCATGAGCTCTTCAAAGACCAGCCTGACCTCCATCCGTGCCAACCAGGCACCAAGGCAGAAATGCGGACCGTTGCGTCCGAAGGCCATGTGATCGTTGGGCTCGCGGGCGAGGTCGAAACGGAAGGGCATCGCAAAACCGTCCGGGTCGTGGTTGGCGGAATTGAACCAGATCACGACCTTGTCACCGGCCTTGATCCTGCTGTTGCGCATCTCGATGTCGCGGATGGCGGTTCGGCGGAAGTGCATGGTCACCGAACTGGTCCGCAGGACCTCCTCGACGCATGACGGTATCAACTCCGGGCGTTCACGCAGGGACTGCCAGAGCCGCGGATGGTTCATCATGTTCCATACGCCATGGGTCATGGTGTAGCGGGTGGTGTCGTTGCCCGCGGCGACAAGCAGCGTGAAGAAGTTGTTGAACTCGAGATCGCTGAGCGGCTCACCGTCGCGGGTTGGTTCAAGCAGCTTCGTGATGATGTCGTCACGGGGGCAGCTGCGGCGCTCTGCAGCCTGCTGTTGAGCGAACTGGAAGATCTCCAAGGCGGCCGGACTGCGGAATGGGACCATCCGGTACGCCTCGGTGTCGGTCAGATCGACTGGAAAGTCGGTGAACTCGGGGTCGGTGTTGCCGAGCAGAGCGTCTCCCCAGGCCACCAGTCGATGGCCGTGTTCGTCGCTGGTACCGAGCAGTCGTCCCAGCATCCGCATCGGCAACTGCTCCGAGACTTCGGCGACGAAGTCGAACTCGCCCTTGGGCAGGGCCGCTTCCACGACTTCGGCTGCGAGCTGGCGGATGACACCTTCGAACGTGTCGACCGTTCGCCTGGTGAAGCCCTTGTTGACGAGCCGCCGGTAACGGGTGTGTTCTGGCGGGTCCAGTTCCATCATTGTGCGGCGGGCGTGGAGTTGCTCCTCGTCCATCTCCTCGAGCCGGATTCCCTTCGTGGATGTGAACGTGCTGTAGTCGCGGCTCACGGCCAAGGCGTCGTCGTAGCGCAGGATCGACCAGAATCCCGACCCGTCTGTCTCGTCGGTCCAGTGGACTGGGTCCGCTGCACGGAGCCGGTTGAACGTTGCGTGTGGAACGCCGTTGGTGTAGGTGTCGTGGCTGGTGATGTCGGCGTCGTCGGGGCCCATATCTTTGAGGTAGTCGTCGACGAAGGTCATTGCACTGTGTTCATTGCACTGTGTTCATTGGGTCAACGAAGGTCATTGCACTGTGTTCATTGCACTGTGTTCATTGGGTCAACGAAGGTCATTGCACTGTGTTCATTGCACTGTGTTCATTGGGTCATCGGGGATCATTGCGCCATCGGGTTCGGGGCCGCCCACACGGTGGTGCCTGCGGCCATGGAGTTGCCGACCTGGCGGTAGTAGCCGCCGATGATCTCGAAGGGTTTGAGACGATCGAGCTCCTCGGTCGGATTGTCGTGGATCTGCAGTTCGGCATCACCTGCGTACACGGGCCCCAGTTCCGCATCGAAGCCGCGCATGGTGACCAGTTCGTCCAGGGAGTCGCGTCCGTCCATCTCGATTGCGGGCATCTGCCGGCTGTGCAGCATGGGATGGGCGTTGACGAAACCCGGCTGCTCGGCTGTGCCGATGATCGTGAAGACTGCGTCAGCGATGCGCCTGCCCCAGGTGCTGACCGTCGCACCGAAGCGTCCGCCCGGCTCGAGGCGCGGGCCGGCCCTGCCAACACTCACCGGGCGGGTCATCCAGATCTCGCTGAGTTTCTTCGGATAGCCCTGAACCACGCCCCGGGCCATTGCGAAGTCCTTGTCGACCCAGATGTATGCGGCTCGGCTGTAAGTCTGGCCCCGGTACTGACAGCGCACGACCAAGAAGACCTCTTTGTATTGGGCTCGGGCCGGGTCGAGCAGTTCTTCGAGACTGTCGCTGCAACTCTGCCAGTCCGCCCAGATCAAGGCGACAGCGCCGGGGTCGTCGGGGGCTGGTTCCAACGGGGCGGGCAGGAGTTCGGCCACGGCGGTCGGATCGGTTCGGAACTCGATCGTGAGCATCTCGCCCGAGTAGTGCCACGGGGGTCCCGGGAGTATCCCGGCCGCGCCCGTCGGTGTGCGCGGGTACATGAACCCCTTGAGTTCAGCCATGGTTGAGACCATAATCGTTTGGCACCAAACGATTCAAGCCCAACGAGTCGGCGACTATCAGTGCGCCCAGTTGCACATCAATCGGGTCTGCTGCCCATTGGGGGGATTCGCATTTGAGTTCGGAGTCAGTGCCGTGAGGGTCCGCGGCTGAACGGGCGGGATCCCCCAGAATCGGTGCTTCAGGCGATCGACTGGAGACGCTCAGCGGGTTAGTGCTTGCAAACTAGCGCTGTAACGCTACCCTGCATGGGCACCGCCAGATCGACTGTCGGTCCGCCGCAGCGAGGGCACGGCCAACGCGGCGAGGGCACGGCCAACGCGGCGTGGTCTGTCGCCGGGCACACTTTGCGGGCGTGCCACTTGCGCACAGTCCTGAGATCAACCTGGAACCGCTGCGCCACCGCGGCGGCGCTTCAACCGCATCAACGCGATGACCTGGCAAACCGCGGCGCAGCAGATGGCCAACGTCTACCGCCGCATCAAGACGTAGACTCTCACCGTGACCGCTGAACCGACTGTCGACACCGAGGGATCTGCGGCACCTTCCACAGCGCTTGACATCGGGGGGGCTGCGGTGCCGTCCGCAGTGCAAGCAGACCCCGCTGAGCCGACTGTCGACGTCAGCATCGTGTTGCCCGTCCACAACGAGGCACCGCACCTCGCCGACGAACTCGACCGAATTAGCGCAACCATGGACGCCTCAGAGTACTCCTGGGAACTCGTCGTCGTCGACGACGGTTCGACCGACGGATCAGCCGACGTCTGCAAGGGCCGCCCCAAGGTCCGGGTCCTCACCACGCCGCGGAACCGGGGCTCCGGGGCTGCTCGGCGACTCGGCACCGAGGCCGCACGCGGACGCGTCGTAGTGTGGTCCGACGCAGACATGACCTACCCCAACGACCAGATTCCTCAGCTGGTCGCAGAGCTCGGGAACGGCGATCACATCGTCGGTGCCAGGACCTCCGAGCAGGGCACGCTCAAGGTGTTCCGAGTGCCGGCGAAGTGGGCTGTCCGCCGTCTTGCCTCCTATCTGACGCGGACCAGGATCCCAGACCTCAACTCCGGTTTCCGGGCGTTCAGGCGTGATGTCGGCCTCCAGTTCACCCAACAGTTGCCGACGGGATTCTCGTGTGTCACCACTATCACCATGTCCTTCTTGATGAACGGCTACGAAGTCCGGTACGTGCCTATCGAATACAACCAGCGTGCCGGTCGTTCCAAGTTCCACTGGTTCCGCGACACCAGCCGCTACGTGTTGCAGGTCATCCGCATGATGCTGACCTATGACCCTCTGCGGGTGGCGTTGCCAATCGCGTCGCTTCTGGGAGTCGTGTTCTGCGCCAAACTCGGATACGACATCGTCGGCAAGGACTTCCGACCCGCCACCAACACACTGTTGCTGGGGTTCACGGTGCTTCAGGTACTCGTAGTGGGACTCCTCGCGGACCTGGTAGTGAGGCTGAACCGCCCTACGAAGCTGATCCCACCAGGCGACATCGAGGAAGCACCTTGAGGGTTTGGTTTTCCGTGGAGCGTCGGTATACACCGCAGCGACGCCAACGGTATCTTGGACGAATTGCCGATTGAAGGAAATCGGGCGCTTCGCGTTTCAAATCGCGGTGAGGGTGTCGAGTGCCCGAATCTTCAGGCCGCTACCCTCCTCTCGCTGGGCCGACCGAAGTTAATCGAAGTTGGCTGCAAGAGAATAACACCACGAAGCGTGATTGGGGTTGTGGTGGTCGGGGTTGTGGTCGTTGGGGTTGTGGTGGTCGGGGTTGTGGTGGTCGGGTTTGTGGTGGTCGGGTTTGTGGTGGTCGGGTTTGTGGTGGTCGGGGTTGTGGTGGTCGGGGTTGTGGTTGTGGTTGTGGTGGTTGGGCAGGTGTTGGGTGTGGGTTCGAGTTGTGTGTAGAGTTTGGCTCTGGTAATGAAACTCGCCATTTGTGCTCTGGTGGTTGGCTGGTCGGGGCAGTAACGCAAAGGGTTTTGTGAACATCCGTAGGTGACACC
>JAHQYN010000091.1 GCA_024421085.1 Acidimicrobiia bacterium | reverse complement strand
GCGCAGCGAACAAGAGCGGGAAGTGGAGCGCAGCGAACAAGAGCGGGAAGTGGAGCGCAGCGAACAAGAGCGGGAAGTGGAGCGCAGCGAACAAGAGCGGGAAGTGGAGCGCAGCGAACAAGAGCGGAAGGCGACCGGCTTCTGGACAACGTACTGTTCAATCCGCGCACACCGCTCAATCTATCTGATGATGCCGCGGGTTCGCATATCGGCGAGGTCCGCGGCGCTGAGGTCGAGTTCGGCTCGGAGCACCTCGTCGGTGTGCTCGCCCAACCACGGGATCCTGGTTTCGGGACCTTCCGGAGTGCGTGACATCTTGATCGGATTGCCGGGCACGAGGACCGGATCACCGTCGCTGTTGGGTATCTCAACGAGCATGTGGCGAACCCGGACATGCTCGTCGGTGACGATCTCACGGCTCGAGTTCGACTCACCGGCCGCTATTCCCGCGGCGGAGAGGATGGCCACAGCCTCTCGGTTGGACTTGTCGGCGGCCCAACGTTCGATCCCCGGGCGCAGCACCGCTTCGAAGTGCTGCTGCCAGCCGGCCCGGACGGCGAACCGCTCATCGCTGCACCACCCTTCGTTCCCGGTGATCTGGGCGAGTCTCTCGAACTGGTGCTCCCGCACGATCTGCATGACGAAGTGCCCCTGCGCGGCCGCGCACGTCTCCACGATCCCGACTCCGCTGGCAGCTTCGTCGGGGATGCCCATCGAGTAGAAGTTGGCGACGATGTCGGTCATGGCCATGGTGGCGTCGAGCATGGCAATGTCGATGTACTGTCCCCGCCCGGTCAGGTCGCGGTGGCGCAGCGCGGCGAGCAGGCCTATCACCCCGAAAAGGGCGCTGCTGATGTCTCCGAGTGCTCCGACGGGATTCGCGGCCGGGCGTCTTCCCGGACGCCGCTTGTACTCGTAGATCCCAGACATGGCCTCGACCACCGACGCGTACGCGGCGCGGTGCATGTAGGGGGACGCCGGATCGTTGCCGAAGCCCGATACCGACAGGTAGACGACTTGCCGGTGGTGCTTGGCGACTTCGTCGTAGCCGATGCCGAGGCGGTCGGCGGTGCCGGCCTTGAAGTTCTCGCAGACGACATCGAACTTCGGGGCGAGCCTGAGGAACAGTTCGACGCCCTCGGCCGACTTGAGGTCGACGGCGACGCTGCGCTTGTTGAGGTTGTTGCGCAGGAAGGTCGCACCGACCGCCAACCCGTCGGGGTCCTTTATGGCGGGTTCGGAACCTCGGCCGCTGTCACCGGTGACGGGATGCTCCACCTTCACGACCTCGGCACCGAGTCTCGCCAGCAACTGGGTTGCGAAGGGAAGCGCCGCCATCTGTTCCACGGCCAGCACGCGGATTCCCGACAGCGGGCGCGGTTCGGACAAGTACTGGCCGTTAACCACATCGCCGAGCTTCATATGCCCCCGCTCGCTATGCCCCCGCTCGCTAGGCCCCCGCTCGATATGCCCTCGCTCGCTAGGCCCTCGCTCGCTATGCCCTCGCCCGCTGAGCCCTCGCCCGCTGAGCCCTCGCTCGCTATGCCCTCGCCCGCTGTGGTTGTTGTCACCTGCTGCGTTCACCATCGCTCAAGTGTGGACCGCGGCGAGACCTGTTCCAAAGTGTTTTGGCCCCTAGCGGGCTCGGTCAGCGGCGACGGCGAACAATCCAACCCAGGATCTCGCTGAGAACGGCGCCGGCAACGGCCGACACGACAATGATCAGCCAGAGCGGCGCGCTGCGGTCAATGAAGAACCATCGGACCGGAGTGCTGTCGGTGTTCTGCACCACGAAGGCGACCAGTGCCGCCGCTACCAGCGCAGCGGAGACGAACTTGCCGAGACCAGTCCTTGACCTTCGCTGCTTGATCGGTTCGTCGGGCATGTCGGCTCTTTCCACTCGGGCTGTGGTCACTCTATGATTCGCAGCATAGGGTCTGACGAGGTCGCCAGCGAGACGAAAGGACGGACATGCGAGTACTGATCAGCGGTTCCAGCGGACTGATCGGAACGGCGCTGGTCGAAGCGCTGCGAGCCGCGGGCCGCACGCCGGTTCGTCTGTTGCGGTCGGGGGGCCGCGGCCACGCCGACGACAGATTCTGGGATCCCGGGTCCGGCGAGCTTGCCGAAGACACCCTCGTCGACATCGACGCGGTCGTGCATCTCGCCGGAGAACCGATAGCCGACCGACGCTGGAGCGAAACCCAGAAGACCCGGATCCTCGAGAGCCGGACCAAGACCACGACCCTGTTGGCGAACGCAATCGCCGGGGCCCAGAACCCCCCGTCGGTGTTCCTGTCGGGTTCGGCCATCGGCTTCTACGGAGACCGGGGGGACGAGACGCTCAACGAGACCAGCGCCGCGGGTGAGGGCTTCCTCGCCGATGTGGTGCGCGCCTGGGAGCAGGCCGCAGCGCCGGCCCGCGAATCCACCCGGCTCGCATTTCTGCGCACCGGTGTGGTGTTGGCACCCGACGGCGGTGCCCTGAAAGCGCAACTCCCGTTCTTCAAGCTCGGAATCGGCGGCCGCATCGGCGACGGACGCCAATGGTTGAGCTGGATATCGATCCAAGACATGGTGCAGGCCATCATCTGGCTGCTCGACAACGACCTCAGCGGACCCGTCAACATGACCGCACCCAACCCCGTCACCAACGCCGAGTTCACCAAGACCCTCGGTGCGGTGCTGGGGCGACCGACGATCCTGCCGACTCCGAAAGCGGTGATGTGTGCCAAGTTCGGGCGGGAACTGACCGAACAGCTCTTGTATGCGAGCCAACGGGTCGAACCCGCGGCGCTGCTGGCCGGCGGCTTCGAGTTCCGCTGGCCGGACCTCGCCGCGGCGCTGCGGAGCATCCTCAACAAGCCGCAGCGTGTTTAGAATAGCTTGAGCTCATCTGCGGGAGGTTCAGAACCGAACAGGTTGAGGTCGTCGGAGTCGCTTGAGTCCCCGGCGGCCGCAAGACCGGAGACAGGACCAAAATCGTCAAGGTCGACACCGCTCAGACTGTCGCCGCTCCCACCGGACTGGCTGCGCGCCGCCTTCGTCGCGAGACGGTCGGCGATGTCGTTCCATTTGTTGCCGGCGTGCCCCTTGACCCAGTAGAAGGAGACCTCGTCGGGTGCGCTTCGGTAGAGGTCAACCAGCGGTTCCCAGAGATCCCGATTAGCAACCGGTTTCTTGCTTGAGTTGCGCCATCCCCGGTTGAGCCAACCTACCCACCAGCGCTCGTCGAAACATTTGACCACGTAGGTCGAATCGGAAATCACCTCAATCGGGGGCCCGACAACGCGCAGCGCCTCGAGCACGGCGGTCAGTTCCATTCGCTGGTTGGTAGTCACCGCCTCGGCACCGTTGGCCCAGCGGCCTCCAGGTACCACCCAACCCCAACCCCCGGGGCCGGGATTGCCCAGACAGGCACCGTCTGTGAAGACCGTCACTGCACCACTCGGACTGCTGCTTGAAGTATCGATGCTCCCATTGTGAGGCTTTCGAGGCCAACTTCCAACCGAAGCTTCAACCAAAGCCGAAAAATGCTGCGAGAATAGACACACATATGGCCGATCATTTCTCCCGCCAACTGCCCGACATCGACCCCGACGAGACCACCGAATGGATCGACTCCCTCGATGCCGTGCATGCCGGCCAGGGCCAGGCCCGGGCCCGCTACCTGCTCGTCAAACTGCTCGAACGCTCCAATGAACTGCAGATCGGTGTCCCCCCGACCACCAGCACGCCCTACATCAACACCATCCCCGCAGAGTCACAGCCCTTCTTCCCCGGCGACGAGAACATCGAGCGCCGCATCCGCGCGATAATCCGCTGGAACGCTGCGGCGATGGTGATCCGCGCCAACAAGACAGCCGACGGTATCGGCGGCCATCTGTCGACGTTCGCCTCAAGCGCGGCGCTCTACGAAGTCGGCTTCAACCATTTCTTCAGGGGCAAGGAGGACGGACTTGCAGGCGACCATGTGTACTTCCAGGGCCACGCTGCACCCGGGGTCTACGCACGAGCGTTCCTAGAGGGGCGCCTCAACGAACAGCAGCTCGACAAATTCCGCATGGAAGTCGGCGGCAACGGCCTCTCGAGCTACCCGCACCCCCGCCTGATGCCGGAGTTCTGGGAGTACCCCACGGTCTCGATGGGTCTGGGTCCGATCAATTCGATCTACCACGCCAGATTCAACCGCTACATGCACCAACGCAAGATCGACGACACCTCACAGAGCAATGTCTGGAGCTTCCTTGGCGACGGCGAGTGCGACGAGCCTGAGACCCTCGGTGCCATTTCATTGGCGGGCCGATCCCGTCTCGACAACCTGAAATGGGTCGTCAACTGCAACCTGCAGCGGCTCGACGGCCCGGTGAGAGGCAACGGGAAGATCATCCAGGAACTCGAAGGCGTGTTCCGCGGTGCTGGCTGGAACGTCATCAAGGTGATCTGGGGCAGCCGTTGGGACGAACTGCTCCACCGCGACGTCGACGGGGTGCTGCTCAACAAGATGGCCGAGACAGTCGACGGCGAATACCAGCGGTTCGCGGTTGAGGACGGCGCTTACATCCGTGAGAACTTCTTCGGACCAGACCCGAGACTGCGCAAACTCGTCGAGCACCTCGGCGACGACGACCTCAAGGAGCTTCCCCGCGGGGGCCACGACTACCAGAAGGTTTACGCGGCCTTCAAGGCCGCCGCCGAGACCACCGGACAGCCGACGGTGATCCTCGCCAAGACCATCAAGGGCTGGACCCTCGGAGAGGGCTTCGAGGGGCGCAACGCCACCCACCAGATCAAGAAGATGACCAAGGCACAGCTCCTCGAACTGCGCGCCAGGCTCCGCATGGAGGACGAGATCGCCGAGGAGTCGCTTGAGGACGGGATACCGCCCTATTTCCGGCCCTCGCCGGACTCCGAGGAGCGCGAGTACCTGATGGGGCGGCGCCGCGCCCTCGACGGGCCCCTGCCGAGCCGCATCGTACGCGACCGGCGACCGCTCAAGCTGCCGAGCGAGACGCCGTTCCTGGACCTTCAGAAGGGGTCTTCGGGGCGTCCGGTGTCGACCACAATGGCCTTCACGTCAGTGCTGCGGGACCTGCTCCGAGACAAGCGGTTCGGTGAACGGGTGGTGCCGATCGTCCCCGACGAAGCCCGAACCTTCGGGATGGACTCGTTGTTCCGCGAGTTCAGGATCTACGCACCGCAGGGCCAGCTCTACGAGCCGGTCGACCACGACCTGTTGCTGTCCTACGCCGAATCCGAGGACGGGCAAATCCTTGAGGAGGGCATAACCGAGTGCGGTTCCACTGCCGAGTGGATCGCGGCCGGCACCGCCTTTGCCAACAGCGGTGTTCCGATGGTCCCGTTCTACACGTTCTACTCGATGTTCGGTTTCCAGCGGGTGGGCGACTCGCTGTGGGCAGCAGCCGACGCTCGAACGCGCGGTTTCCTGATGGGCGCCACGGCCGGCCGGACCACCCTGTTGGGCGAGGGTCTGCAGCACCAGGACGGCCACAGCATGCTGTTGGCCTCGACGGTCCCCTCGTGTGAGGCCTACGACCCCGCCTTCGCCTACGAACTCGGCACGATCCTGCGCCACGGTCTGCACCGGATGTACCCCGACGGGCGCTCAAACGACGGTGAGGACGTCTTCTACTACATCACGATCTACAACGAGAACTACGAACAGCCGCCGCGGCCCGACCATGTGCAGGACCGTGACATCACCGACGGGATCTACAAATTCGATGATGGTCCCGACGGCCCGCGGCGCCGTGCGACCATCCTCTTTTCGGGAACCCTGAATCTGGCCGCGCGCGAAGCCCAACAGATCCTTGCCGACGAATACGATGTCGGCGCCGAGCTCTGGAGCGTCACCTCCTACAAGCGACTCCGCGCCGACGCGCTGGATGTGGAGCGTCGCAACCGGCTGTTGCCGGAGCGGCCGCCGGAGCTGTCCAGCGTGACCCGCAAGCTTGCCGACAGCGAGGGACCGATCGTGGCCGTGTCGGACTGGATGACCCTGGTACCCGACCAGATCGCTCGCTGGACGCCCCGCCCGCTGCATGTCCTCGGGACCGACGGATTCGGTCGTTCCGACACCCGCGAGGCGCTTCGTCGGTTCTTTGAGATTGATGCCCGCAACGTGGTCGTTGCGGTCCTGTCGGCCATGCTCGAAGAAGGCGCCGGCAGCCGTGAAGAAGTCAGCCGCGCCATTGCCGATGCGGGGATCGACCCCTACCGTCCCGACCCGGCCCATCCGGACACCGGTGCCTGAGTCCGGGCGGCACCGCCGCGGCACGCTCGTGGTCAGCGGCGACGGCGATGCCGACGCTCTGATCAACACCGATCCGCTGGCGCTCATGATCGCCATGCTGCTCGACCAGCAGGTCCCCATCGAGTGGGCTTTCGCCTCACCTCTGCGACTGGCCCAAAGGCTCGGCGGCGTACTCGACGCCGCCGAGATCGCCGCGATGGACCCTGAGGAACTGGTCGCGGTCGCCGCTGCCAAACCGGCGATTCATCGCTTCCCGGCCATGATGGCACGCCGAATCCACAAGCTTTGCGAGCACCTGGTCGTCGAATACCAAGGAAATGCCGCCTCGATCTGGGCAGATGCGAACGACGCCGATGTGCTCTACGACCGGTTGTTGGCGGTGCCCGGCTACGGCCCGGTCAAGTCACAGATTCTCATAGCCGTTCTGGCCAAGCGTTTCGGCTTTCGACCCGACGGTTGGGAGGCCGTTGCCGGAGTCTTCGCAACCGAAGACCTCCGCAGCGTCGCCGACCTCGATGACCCGACCGCACTCGGCAGGCTCCGCGAGAAGCGCCAACCCGACAGCCAGTAGTTCCGCCCTGAACGCAACCGCGCCAGCGGTTGCGCGTCACCCGACTTCGGAACGCAGTCGGTTGCGTTGGCGGTCCAGCCAGCCGAGGACCACCGCGATGGCGCGGGGGTCGTGGCGCAGATGGTGGCTGGCCCCGTCGATGATCCGCAGGTCTGCAGAACCGTGGGCGTCGGCAACGGCACGGGTGTCGAGCACCGGCACGACATCGTCTTCGCTGCCATGAATCAGCAGCAGCTCACGCGGCGACAGGCGTGTCGCCGCTTTGCTGGCGTCCACGGAACGCAGTTGCTGCGACCAATCGCCGAAGTCGTCCGGAAAGGCGCTGTCGCGGATCGCCCCCATCTCGCGTGCGAGCACCAGCAGCTTGCGGGGGCTGCGTGCCCAGTCGCTGAAATCCGCCGGCAGCGACACGGCACAGACACCTCGGATCGTCTCATCCGCGGCACCGGCCTCGACCGCCAGGGCGCCGCCCGTCCCGAATCCGAGAAGCCAGATGCCGTCGCAATGCACTGATTCACGCAGGAAGGCGATCGCTCCCTGCAGGTCCCGCAACCAGCCCTCCAGCGAGAAATCGCCACCGGACTTTGCAATCCCCCTGCTGGAGTACGCAAGCGCGGCCCAACCGCATTCGGTGGCGACCCGGTCAGCGAGACTGGGAAAGCTCGACGTCGAGTTGATTCCGCCTCCCGCCTCTGCCGGAAAACCGTGCGCGATCACCAATCCAGGTTGGGCTGTGCTGTGATTCTGGCAGGGCCGAGCGAGGTGGGCTTCCAACTCGATGCCATCGACTGTGAAGCGCCTGTCCACTGATCCGGCAACCTGCTAGTCACACGGACCGCAGGCGGTAGCCGCGGTTGCGGGCTTCAGCAAGGGTGTCGGGTCCGAACGCCAAGGAATGCTCGCTGTTGGCGAGTTCTTCGATGACAGCCGTGTCTGTCACCTCGTCGAGGTCGTAAACCACCTGAACCCGCTTGTCACCGAGAAAGCGGCTGTTGTGAAATCGAGCCGGTCGTTCCATGAACGCAACCTAGCGGCAGCAACGACAAGATCAGCGATTCACACGGATCAGCGATTCATGCGGATCAGCGATTCACACGGAACACAATTCACACGGAACACAATTCACACGAAACACAAAGAGAACCGTCCCAGAGCCGCGACGGCCCCGGGACGGTTCTTGGGTATTGCTTGAAATGCAATGTTTGCTGGAAACCCGGGGAGTGGTGGCACCTTGCGGTACCGCGCCGGGCGTGACGTATTCCCGGTCCACCTAGCCCCGGGGGTGGAGCTGGCTTGGTTTGCGCCAGTGGTCCAGCGGCTGTTCTAGCGGCCAGCCACCTCCAAGGTCACAGATTTTCTACACACTGCGGGACCACCTCCTTTCTTTGGTCCCAATAGTGAAGCACAAAAGCAGCCAGGCGTGTGGGATATTTCTGCGGTTCAGGCCTCGTCGGCCTCGTCGACCTCGTTGCCGACCGCGCCGATCGCGGTGAGATACTTCATCTGGAGGTCGAGCACGCAGACCACGTCGACCGCCTCAGGACCGCCGGCGGCCAGCGAACGGGCCACGATCGCGTCGATCGCGGCATCATGGGGGGCGACCGCCCCATCGACTTGGGCCTGAGCGGTGGCCAGCTCCTCACCATGGCGCGAGGCCACGCCTGCCTCTTGGAACCAGTCGAGGTGCCAGCGCAGCAGGGTCTTCAGGTCGTCGAAGGAGATCCGGGCCGTCACCTCGTCGGGAAGCCGTTGAGCAATCCATTCCACCGCGTCGTTGAGGTCATAGACGGCAGGGCTTCGTTCGGTCTCCAGTTCCGCAACCGCCTTTCCGACGGCCACGAGCGCGATCAGGATGACAGCTACCGCACCGACTGCGAAGAAGACCCAGACCAAGCCGCGTCACCCCCGCCAGTGCCCGCTCAGATCCCGATGCGCTGGGCGAGCAGTTCGCGATGGTAGGTCGGATCTCCGAACAGCAGCTCAGAGCTCTTAGCCCGCTTGAAATAGAGATGGGCGGGATGCTCCCAGGTGAAGCCGATACCACCGTGGATCTGGATGTTCTCCGCCGCGGCATGGAAGTAAGCCTCAGAGCAGTAGCTCTTCGCCAACGAGGCAACCTGGCCCAGTTCATCGTTCATCTCAGCCGCACACCAGCCCGCGTAGTAGGCGGCGGACTTGGCCGACTCGACTTCCAAGAGCATGTCGGCACACTTGTGCTTGATGGCCTGGAAGGACCCGATCGGGCGACCGAACTGGACACGAACCTTGGCGTATTCGACCGACATGTCCAGACACATCTGCGCACCCCCCACCTGTTCTGCCGCGAGGGCAACTGCGGCGAGGTCGAGCACCGTCTCCAGCACATCCCAACCGGCTCCGTCGGTGCCGATCAGTTCGGCGGCCACACCGGCGAACTCCAGCTTGGCCTGCTTGCGTGTCTGGTCCATTGTCGACAGAGCCGTGCGGGTGAGGCTGTCGGCGTCAGCGGCAACGCTGAACAGTGACACTCCCGCATCGCTGCGGGCCGCGACCAGGATCAGATTGGCGGTGTGCCCGTCGAGCACATACATCTTCGTGCCGTCGAGGGTCCACGAACCACCGTCGTTCGATGCGTGCATGGTGATGCCCCCTTCGTCCCAGCGGCCGTTCTCCTCGGTGAAGGCAAGCGTCGCCCGGGTCTCGCCGGAGGCGATTGCTGGAAGGTGGGCGTTCTTGGCGTCCTCGTCGCCGCAGTGCAGCAGCGTGTTGGCCGCCAGCACACACGATGAGAAGTACGGAGCGCAAAGCAGCGCCCGACCCATTTCCTCGAGCACCACGATCTGCTCCACGAATCCGAATCCCTGGCCACCGTACTCCTCGGGAATCGCCAGCGCCTGCAGGCCCATCTGCTCCGCCATCTGAGACCAGACTGCGTCGTCATAGCCGATCTCTGTGTCCATCTGTTCACGTACTGAGGTTTCAGACGACTTGTCTTCCAAGAAGCTGCGGACGAACTCACGCAACTGGTCCTGCTCTTCTGAGAATGCAAAGTTCATGCGCTGCACTCTACGACTCCCCCGCCACAAGTCCAATCCGCCCCGCTCCGGCCCCTGACCGGGCCACGACTGAGGCCGGTGCCGGCGACGCGACCCGTCGCCGTGCCCAGCGACTCGAACAGGCCAGCGGAGAGTGTGTGTCGACTGAAGTAGTCGGCGTTGACGCCATCAATTGCGTGTCGGTTCAGTCAACGAGGAGAGGTGCAGACCGTGTTGAGGACGAAAAGACCTCTGCCCCCAACCGCTTCACCCGGTGAACCGGGGAGAGGCTGTTGGGGGCTTTACGCAATCAGTATACCATGGCTCGCGGTGGCGGATCAACCTTACGAATACGGCGGCGATGCAGGCAACAGGCTCGTCTCAGCTATGTCCGAGACTCGGTTCGCCACCTACCGCGAGCGGCTTGACAGTGACACCGCAGCACTACAGCTGTACACATGGAACACCACGGTGTCAGGTGCCTTGTGGTCGCAGAACTGCCCTTTCGGTTCTGGGTGGGGTTGTTTGCCAATCGCTACGACACGACAATCTGGCGGACTGACCTCCACCGCATCTTCACGCCTCGAGTCAAGCAACGTCGGGGGTTGCACGACACGCTTGACCGGCTTCGCACACTGAGGAACAGGATTGCCCACCACGAACCGATCTTCCATCGTAAGCTTGATGAAGACTATCGCCGGATCCGCGACCTGGTAGGGTTCGTCAGCCCGCCAACACTCACATGGCTGGACCACCAAAGCAGGGTGCGCACGGTTCTCGAAACCAAACCGGACTCAGTTCTCTGCTTCTAAGAATGTCAGTTACAGATTGGCATCCACCAAGAATATCAACACACGACGAGACGAAGCGCGTCAGGACCCTGAACGCGCGCCTCGGATCGACGAGGCCAAGCAACGAGCCATCGACGAGATCGTGAGCTTCCGCCACGCCCACCACCACGCTCAACCTCGCGATGCACCGCAGACCGGTCACGACCCAACCGCTCCGCTATCACCGCGACACTCAACTGAGCCTCACACATCGCCTCGATCCGCGTCCGCTCGTCAAAACACAAACGCTGTGCCATACTAGAAACCTCCATCGGTTCGGTTGTTGACTGTTCACCGGCCATTATTGCCGACTTGTTGCAACCACCGATGGAGGTCGCCGACGTACGCCGTCAAGATCTTCAGAACCGGCCTCAGCCCAGGCGCCTAGCTGGCTAGTTCGCTGGCTTGAAGCACCATGTGGGGAAGGTCACAGACGGTCTGGGCTCCGCTGCTCGCCGTCGCGGCGCTTCGGGTCACCAAGAACCGCCTGTCGGCGCCGATCAGATCGGCCGTGTCGTTGAGGCGGGCCATGTCAGAACGGCTCGGATTGCTGGTGAGTTTCACCTCGATCGCCCAGAGTTCCTGTCGCACGTTGACGACGAGATCGATCTCGCGGCCCGCGGTCGTGCGCAGGTGCGAAGCTCTGAAGCGTATGCCTGACTGTTGCAGTGCTGTGAGCACCTGTTCAATGACATGTCCTTCCCAGCTCGCGCCCACCAGCGGATGGCTGAGCAGTTCCGAACTGTTGCCGATACCCCACAAACTGTGCAGCAGGCCGCTGTCACGCCAGTAGACCTTCGGTCGTTTCGTCAGCTGCTTGCGAACATTGCCGTGAAAGGCGGGAAGGCGCCTGACCAGAAACGCGCCCTCCAGGTAGTCGAAGTAGTCGTTCACCGTGTGATAGGAGAGCCCCAGGGCGCGGCCGATATCGCTGGCGTTCCACTGCTGCCCATGTGATGTCGCCAACATCTCGAAGAGGCGCAGGGTCATGCGCGCGGTGGCGGGCAGCCCCCAGGTCGGCAGATCGCGCTGCGCGAGCAGGTTCAGATAATCGTGCTGCCAGTCGGGAAAACCTCTGCCGTGGAGCACTCCACCGTCGGCGAACCCGCCACAGCACCAGAGGCGCTCGCGGGCTTCGCCGGCCAATTCCAGCCAGGACAGAGGCGCCAGCTCCACCACGCTCAAGCGACCGGCGAGCGACTCCGAAACGTTGGTCATCAAAGCGGGCGCTATCGAACCCAACAACAGGAAGCGCCCACAAAGGCCACGGTCGGCATCGATGGTGCCGCGCAGCCGAGCGAAGATCTCCGGGGCTGCCTGGGCCTCGTCGATAACCACAAGGTCTCCGCCTCCAGCCGTCTGGTCCCATTCGAGATCCAACCGCAAACGGTCGGACTCGAGCTCCATGTCGTAGTAGCGGCCCCCGAGTGAACGAGCGAGCGTGGTCTTGCCGCACTGACGCGGACCGACCAGCGCCACCGCCGGGTAGGAGGCGAGGCGACGCGCCAGCAGCGATACGTGTTGATCGCCAGCGATCCTCCGTTCAAGCATCATCAAAGACAATAGCGCCAATTTCTATTTTCCGTGACCGATTCTTCTATTTTCTTGACTGTTTCCTTCTATTTTGCTGCTTGGACGCACCGGCTAGGGCTTGGCTGGACCAATCCTTCAGTAGCCACCCCCTGGGCGCCTGCTAGCGTGTTCGAGGCGAATTCGGTCGTGCCGGTGCTTCGGCGTGTGTCCAAAATGTATGAGTATGGCCGTCCAACACGTAGCGCAATAGATGTCCATTGTGTAGCGTGGCTGAATGGCAGGCTACATCGAGCGGGTGGTGGACAACGAACTCGACGAACTGCTCGAAGAGTTGCCGGCCGTGGCGCTGGAAGGCCCCCGGGCGGTGGGCAAGACCGAGACGGCGCTGCGCCGGGCGCAGACCGTGTTCCGGCTCGACAACGACGACGCGTTGGCGATCGCGCGCTCCGACCCGCAGCGGCTCGCTCAAGGCGAGCAGCCCATTCTCATTGACGAGTGGCAGCGGCTCCCGGCGTCATGGGATGTCGTGCGTCGAGCAGTCGATGCAGACTTCGCGGGCTCCTGTTTCCTGCTGACAGGCTCAGC
>JAHQYN010000237.1 GCA_024421085.1 Acidimicrobiia bacterium | reverse complement strand
CTGTTCCGCTTGATGGTCGATCTCCGGCGAGTCGGGATTAGGGCGCGACGCCTACCTCAACGCAAGCAAACCGAGCCGCAAGCAGAATGGTTTGCCTCGTGGTCTCCCATAATCACTAGCGGAGAAGCTGGATGGTGGTCCCAACGACAGAACGTGCGGATCAAGCCAACCGGGAATCTCACTCGTGCCACACGTCGCAAGATCGTAGAACGCGTCGCAAGTCACTTCTCCCTTAGAGTAGGAGCACAACCGCCGTCCAAGAACGCTCTTTTGGACAGCCATCCACTTGATCCCGAAGTATTCTTTGGCGGGCGTCTTGATGGCAGAGAAACTGTCTTTCTAAGTGGAATCAGACGTCAACGGCTAAGCAGAGTCGGGAAGTCCTATCAGAGGCTGACACCTCGGTATGTGAGAGGAACATACTACTGGGATTTTCCGCAGGTAGTTGGATTTCGTGTTCTCATGTTCCTAGTGTCGAATTTTGGAAACCGCCGCAACTACCCTGCTACGGCAGCAAGTTTTGTTGACCGAGCGCACGGCGAAAAGAAGTCTCCCGGGGCGATCACCAAGGACGGCCGGATTTTGTGGGAGGAATCACCGTCAATCTATGTGGATGACTCCGGACAAACGGTACACGATGCACTTGGTATACAAAACAATGTCCTAGCCAAGTTTGCAGTCGGGGGTGCGACAAAAATCAGCGTTCCTGCGATGCTAGAGCCGAGCGTGTATACATCCGTACACCCGAGTGTTCAATTCGGCACACCCGTCATCAAAGATACGCGGATCCCTGCGACTACCGTCGCTCGGATACTCCGCGAGGCACGCCGAGAACAACTAACACCAGTCGAAACAGAGCAACACGTGCAGCACATATACCCAGGTATCGAACTTGCCGAAGCACAGGATGCGGCCCGGCTGGGAGAGTTGGTGCTGGCTGCATCATGAAAGTGCTGCTCGATCAGACATTTCCAGCGTCAATTGCAACACGATCGGGTGGGCACCAATTGGAGCGATACGACAACCACTGCGATGATCTCGGCCTTATCAAGGCAGCTGCAAAGGGGCATTTCGGTGTCGTGGTCATGCTGGGAACCTCCGCTTTTGCAGACGAGAATCTTCTCGCCAGATGCACTGAACTCAATATCGCTCTCGCAGCAACCGCCGCAGAGGACCCCGTCATCGGCGAAATCCATGTGGCTGCAAACCTTCGAGCACTAGCCGAAAGAGCGTCACCGGGTTCAATTCTCCTAGTCAAAGCCCGTGAAGTAACCCCATACCTATCTCAGGTGATCTGAGGAATGACAGCGCTGCTGGGTGAACAACAACAAAAAACTCTCACAACAAGTGGACCAACAACGGGGTCCGGTCATGGTTTATCGGCCATTGCCAACGGGGCGATCATCCAGACTCTGGGACGACTGCTGAAACCTGGAATGCCGAAACCCGGTGGTAGTTGAGGTCACGGACTTTCAACAACGGCCTAGGTTCGCTCAGACGACGCGCCAAGAGGCCGCGTCTGCGCACTCCGACGGCCCCTGCGCGGTGTGCGGTTCGTGGCGCGGTTGAGCGTCGGATCGGTAGGTTGCGCGTCCTTGAGGTCGCTGTTATTGAAGTGGCTCTTCGCGTTTCAGGGTGGAGTGAGGGTGTCGAGTAGCTTCCAGTTGGGTTTGCCGGCATAGAGGAGTGCTCGGATGCGGTAGTTGTTGAAGTTGGTGAACCCGAAGGCGACGCGTTTGAGTCGTTTGGCAAGATTGTTGGCGGCTTCGGTGGCTGCGTTGGTGACTTTGGCTTTGTGCCAGTTCG
>JAHQYN010000236.1 GCA_024421085.1 Acidimicrobiia bacterium | reverse complement strand
GGAGAACCGAACGACCGTCCGGGATCGGCGACGACTGCTGCGTCGCGGTAAGCGGGAACTTTGATGACGGAGGCGTATCCATCAGAGCCGTAGCGGATCATCTGGAGGTACTGCTCGATTACTTCTGCGAACACTCGCTGTCCATTGCGGATGACGATCAAGGTTCTCGTGTCTATGCCCTCGCCATCCGCTTGATTCTGTTCGGCATAGTCGTACAGAAGTTCAGCGCCGTCGGTGAACAGGTGTTGAGAAGCTAGGGCATGATCAATGCCTATCTGACGTTGCAGTTCATCTAAAGCGGGCCGGATCCGCTGCATCGTTACGCCGCTGCGGCGAATCGCAGCGAGCACCAGCCCTTCGGCTAAGCCGACGAACGGGATGGATGGACTTCTGCGGGTGGCAGCCGTCAAGCATGTGAGCACGGGTTGTCCGGTCACATCTGGCCGGCTAGGTGGGTGCCGAAGGTACCCTCTAGCCCAGGTAGCGAATGTCGAATTTGGAACGTCTACGATCTGCGCTGCCTGTCCGACGGTGTACAGCGGAACCTTGAATCGGGGGTCATCAATGAGTGTCAGGGCCAGACTCCTTTCGTGACTACCATATTACGGTTCGCGACGTGCGCCGCGCGTCCGGACGCCGAGAATCCGAAAAACTCTAGACGCGGCCGAGTTTGTCGATAGTATGAGTGCATAACCCCCCCCCCCCGGCCCTTCAGGGGCCGGGTTTTTCGGCTCGGGCCAAGCTTGAACGGTATTTGCCTCGTCACAAGAAGGAAGTGGATGCTTATGCCCAACTTCTCTCTGAACTTGGACTTGAAATCGACGAGTATGGCGAGAACCAAAGACCCAGCCTCCCCCTAGACATGGTTGTTGCAGCGCTTGACAGACTCAGTGATTGCGTTCTTGCCCTCGCCGACCGACCGTCCACATCTTGAGGAAGCGCCATGCGCCAGTTAGGAATCACCCAGGGGTCGTTAAACGTGACGACGGCGAGCCACACGCAAGGTTCGTGGGCTCCTAGGCATTGCCGTTACTTCGTCAAGAATGTTCAGAATCATGTCGTTGAAGCGTGGCACACGACCCGAGATCATCTCGTTAGTGGTCATCGTCGCCCAGTCGTCCTCTAGGTAGGGCAATTTCGCGTCAACCGAATCGAACACCAAAGACTGCCAGTCGTCTCCGACACGAAACGATGAATCGCTCATCCGTAAGCATGCTCGCAGCAGCGTTCCACCCTTGAAACACACCTTCGGTCGCTGCTTTTGCTGTGTCGCAACAGCGGAGACGATCTGGTGCTGCACAAGATCGAGCGTCTCCCAGTCAATTTTCTGGCTCATGTCAGTATTTCTCTGGCCAAACCGTCGGCTGAGGTGTGCCAAAGAACGTTGCGTGCGTTGTCGGTCCAAAGGTGCTGACCGACGCTACGCAGCCACGGTGTGAGCTTGATCGGTTTGTCTCCCCGTCGGGTTGTCTCAGCAAGCAATGCCCAGCCAGGGTCCGGGTCGAAATCGTATGACCTGCCCACCTCGGATTCTGTGACTGCTTGCGTGAGAGACGACAAGCGCCGCAACCCAGCGCGGTACCCGAGGTCATCAGCGACGGCACATACCTCCGCTGGGGTGCATACATCGAACCGGTTCACGATCATCCAACCGAGACGTTCGTCCCAACGAGGGTACATACCCGACTGGGCTACCTCCAAAACGGCCCGCTGTGGGTTCGATATCCAAGTGTTGTCCGTGAGCTGCTCGGTGTGTCTCAACAGCGTGTCGTTGCTCTCACGGTGAAGTGTTCCTGGCAAGCCGTCGC
>JAHQYN010000090.1 GCA_024421085.1 Acidimicrobiia bacterium | reverse complement strand
CTCACCAGGCGGTCGACACCAGCGCTGAGAGCTTGGCTTGCGCCCGACCGTCGTCGATCGCGTCAGCCGCCAGAGGCACCGCGGCTGCGAGGTTCGCCGCCAGTCCCGCGACCACCAGGCCAGCAGCAGCATTGAGCACGACCATGTCTCGATGGGGACCCGTCTCGCCCGCAAAGATCGAGCGGGCGATCCGGGCGTTCGTTGCGGCATCGCCGCCGGCGAGGTCTTCTGGCGAGGCCGGCGCCAGACCGACCGACGACGCCGTCACGGTCAGCTCGGTGATCTCCCCGTCCTCTAGCGAGAGGACTCTCGAAGGGCCCGTCGTGGAGAGTTCGTCCAGTCCCCCGTCACCATGCACGACCAGAGAACGACGCGATCCCGTGGCTAGGAGCACCTGAACCATGCGCCTTGCGGTGGACCAGTCCCCGACACCGACAACCTGACGCTTCACGCGGCCAGGATGACTCAACGGACCCAGAATGTTGAACACGGTCGGGATGCCCAGCTGTGCCCGGACCGCAGCGACGTGTCGCATGGCGGGATGAAAGCTCCGAGCGAAGGCGAACCCCAGACCGATGCTGTCGATTTGGGCTTCGAGCTGAACGGGGTTGATGCCGATGTCGACCCCGAGAGCCTCGAGCAGGTCGAAGCTGCCCGATGTGGAGGAGGCTCTGGTGCTGCCGTGCTTGCAAACCGTCGCGCCGGCCGCGGCAGCGACGAACGCCGCGATCGTCGAGACGTTGAACGCATGTCGAATACGACTGGCTGAACCGCCCGTGCCGACGATGTCGATCGTGTCGTCGGGCAGCGCCAGCGGAGTCGCCGCGTCGATCATCGCGGCTTGGAGTCCGACCAGTTCATCGACCGTCTCGCCCTTGAGCCGCAGCCCGACGATGACCGCGGCGATCTGTGCGTCCGTGGCCTCGCCGTTGAGAATTGCCGCGAGCATCGCCGAAGTGATGTCAGAGTCGAGGTCTTCGCCGGCGGACAAGGTGCCGAGGATGCCTGCCCAACCGCCGCAGTCGTTAATGGAATTGGAGGATGTCATCGTTGTGTGGTCCGTCTGGCTGATGTTCGACTAGGAGACCGTAGCGCGCTGCTAACCTCGGGCCCGTGTCAAAGTCTCTGTTTCCTGCGGCGATTCGAGCCGGGACTGCGGTCTGTGTCGTCGTCTCGGTCCCAGCCGCGGTGGCACAGGCGGTCCTTGCTGGCAGCGACGGGGACGAGCAGTCGAACTGGGTGTACCTCACTTTGTTGGCGATCATTGTGGCCTACCTCGCAGGCGGTGCGGTCGCGGGCCGGATGGCGACGGCCGCGCCGATGATCAACGGCGCGGCCGCGGCGGTCGCCGCGTTCGCGGTCGTGCAACTCGTGGCTGGTGTCGTCCGCATCGCTGGTGGCGACGGGATCAACCCGCTGGCGTTGGTCTTCAATGTCCTGTTGGCTGCGTCGATCGGGACTGTCGGTGCCGGAATTGGCGCCCACCTCTCCAATCGCGCCAAGGTCAACGCCTAGAGATTCTGCCGACCACGAGAGGGCATCAGCTGAAGCTTCCAGTTGCGGGCGCGGTTCACGACGAGCGGGAGATCGAGGCGGTCGTGGAGACCCGCGGGGGAGGCTGGCGCGCCGATGTCTAGCGCCCTTGACGTCGACACCTTGGAGGCTGGCGCGGATATGTCGGGACAGATACGCATTCGTTGGGGCAGACTGAGAGTGTGACGGGGAGCCGGTCGGATGGCCGCGGCGCAGTTCGCTGTGTCGAGGAAGGTCGGGACTCCGCAGGGAAGGGTGCTGGCTTGCGCCAGTCGAGGCGACTCGCAGGAAAGTGCCACAGAAAACAAACCGCCTTCCCGGTTCCGCAAGGACCGGACGGTAAGGGTGAAACGGTGCGGTAAGAGCGCACCAGCACCCCGGGCGACCGGGGTGGCTAGGTAAACCCCACCCGGAGCAAGGCCATGCAGGGAGAGGGCGTCCCGTCCGCAGACACTCCCGGGTAGGCCGCAAAGATGGATGGCCATCCACGGAGTCGGCAAAACCGGCTCCCGGACAGAATCCCGCCTACAGGCCGACTCCCCGTCACACCCCCGATCAGCCTCGACGAGCGCCGGTGTGTTCCCGGGGCAGTCGTCCTGAACGAAACAGCATCCGGCGGTTCTCTGGCCGGGTGAGCTCAAAACGGTGGATCAGCCAACCCACTGCACAGATTCCGAGCATCTCAAAAAGAACCAGCACTGCGAGGGGACGGTCGAACTCCGGCAGTGGCGCCGCGGCTATCCCGTCGAACCCGGCAACGGGCCACCAGAACAAATCGGTCCGTGTCCATGCTCCCGAAACCACAAGGAAGACGAACGTCGCGATCGGCACGCCCAGCAACCGGCGACGCAACAGCCGCGACCCGACCGTCGACAACATCACCAGACCCAGCAGCAGGACCGAACCGGCCAGGGTGTGAAGGATCAGCGGGCGGCCCGTCACCGCTTCTGCGAGTGGCAGCACCGCGCCTGCGGCGACGTAGCGATAGTCGACAGCCGGACTGTCGAAAATCAGCAGCACACCGAGCACTGCGGCCGCGACGAAGAAGACGAACACGTCAGAGCAGGACGATCCGGCCGCACTCGTCGCACGGCAGCACGTCCTCGCTGGCATGTTTCATCCGGTCCGCCTCCATTGCCGGCATCATCGAGGGGCAGCCCACGCACTTGCCCGCATCGAAGCGCACCACGGTCGCAGGGCCGAACATCGGGCGCAAACGTTGATAGTCCGCGATCAGAGCGCGGTCGAGTGAAGCTTCGAGATCTCCCCGGTTGGAGCGGACGGTCTCGAGTTGGGCGTCGATCTCCGACTCTGCCGATTCGATCTCAGCGACCAGTGCGGTGACGCGTTGTTCGAGGAGCTCGACCTCAGAACTGAGCGCAGCGACCTTGGAGGCCAGCGACTCCGCCTCCTCCATGGCGCTGAGAGCCTGGTCCTCAAGATCGCTCTGGCGGCTCCGCAATGAAGTGATCTCGTCCTGAAGAGCCTGCAGGTCGCGCAGCCCGGTGACTTCGCCGCTGTAGAGCCGCACCTCGTCGGTCTCAATCCTGGTCGCGACGATCTGAGCTTCGTCCTCATAGCGCTTCTGGCGGGTTGCGACCTCGATCTGAGTCAGTGCGAGTTGATCGAGTTCGGTGGTGAGGCGTCGCCGTTCGACATTCACGGCTTCAAGTTCCTCCCGCGCAGGGAGCGCGGCTCTCCTGTGCGACAACTGGTCGGCCTCAACATCAAGACGTTGAACCTCAAGAAGATCGTGGTGACTCATGCGTTGAAAAACTCCTTGCGCTGAAGACCCCTCATAATGAACTGGTTGTGAGACAGTACCGAACTTGCGCCCTCAACGCCCCGACAGTCTGGCCGTCATGAGCAAACTGGCGATCATCGGCGGGGGCAATGCGGCAGTCATTCATGCCGAATCCTCGCGCGCGGTCGCCGGGGTGCAGCTAATCGGGATCGGTGGGCGCTCTCTCGGGCGGGCGCGCCGGGTTGCGGAGTCGCTCGGCTGCGAGGAACTCACCGTCGCGGAGGCAGTCCGACGCGCCGACATGCTCGTCGTGGCAGTGCCCCCACCAGATGTCGGGGAGGTACTGGCGCAGATCCCGCCCGACCGTGCGTTGATCGTCGAATCGCCCGTGGGTGTGGACTCGCGCTGCGACCCCGCAGACCGACCGAACGCAATGCTCGGGGCCAACCTCCTCCACGCACCGATCCCACGACGAGGGCTGGCTGCGGTCAACGATCTCGGCGAGCCGCACCATCTGCTGCTGCGCGCCAACGCCCCCCGCCCCGCCTGGCACACCGCGGGCGGGCCGCACAGCGGTGTCACCCTGGACTTGGGGGGCCGCCTCCTTCCCGTGTTGTTGGCCGCGGCCGCTCAACCCGTTGTCGAAGTCTCAGCGCGACTGAACCTTCAAGGCGGTGTGGACACCGCTGCCGAGTTGGAGCTTCGGCTCAGTGACGGACGGCTGGTGCGCGCCCGGTTGCACTGGGGTGGGGGGCCGACCACGGCGAACCTTGAAGCCGCCAGTGGCAACGCCGTCGTTTCACTCGACCTGTGGCCGTCGCCCGTGCTTGAAGTCGACGGTGCCGAGACCGCTTCGGACGGGAGTCAACAACGCTTGCACGCTCTCGGATTCGTGTCCCAACTGAGACGCCTGGCGGCCGTGGCGGCGAACCGGGCCACAGCCTGGCCCGAACTCTCCAGCGGTTTCGGCACCTTGCGGATCATCGAGGCGGCAAGGCTCAGCGCCCGCAGCGGTCGAGTCCAACAACTCGACTGACACCGCGCCACAGCACCGCCCAGCGGCCGCCCAGAAGACACGCGCCGCCGCCAGTAGGTGCCCGGCAGACCAACGCGCAGCCCAGAAGGCACGCGCCGCCGCTCAGTAGGTGCCCGGCAGACCAACGCGCAGCCCAGAAGGCACGCGCCGCCGCTCGGTGGCCGCCCGGCAGACCCACACGTCGCCCAGAAGACACGCGCCGCCGCTCAGTAGGTGCCTGAGAGCTTGCGGTGGTCCCAGCTGACGACCTTGAGGGGTTCCACGACCACAGCCGTGCGCTTGGCCGCCATGTGGGTGGCGGCCTGCTCCAACAGCTCCTCGGGAATGTCGGGCTGGTTCCGTTTCATCACCTCGAGCGCCAACGGAAACACTTCGCAATGGTCGGTCACGAGCTGAGCGGTCCCTTTGACCATCACGCCCCGCAACTGTTCGTAGACGTCGCCGTCCTCCCACAACAGGGTGATCCGCGGGTCTCGCCTGAGGTTCTTGATCTTCTGGGACTTGGTGTAGGTCTCAAAGACGACTCGCTTGTCGAGGTAGGCGAACCACAGCGTCGACAGGTGGATGCTGCCGTCGCGCTCGATCGTGCCCACTTGAAGGCTCTTCTGCTCCTCGATGAACGTGTCGACCTCCGACTCGCTCATGCGGATCACGTCTCGTCTGTTCGTCGCCATCCGCTCACCCTAGAACGTCGCCCGGAAAATATGAAAAGGGCACCCACTGGGTGCCCTTCTCTGATCTGTTGTTCGTTATGTTGAACGGAAGTCCGCTCAGACCACTCGGACGGACAGGGCTTCGTCGCCCTTGCGGCCCGGGCCGATCTCGAACTCGACGTTCTGACCCTCCTCAAGAGTCCGGAACCCGGAACCATCAATGTTGGAGAAGTGCACGAACACATCGTCACCGTCGGCACGGGAGATGAATCCGTAGCCTTTCTCGTTGTTGAAAAACTTGACTGTGCCCGTTGCCATTCTGGGCATTCCTTTCGATTGACGCGACATCCGACGCGAACGCCGCCCGCACAGCCTATGGAGTCGTCATGTGAATCCACCGACTGTTGGCAGATGTGCCCAAGTTGTCACGCGCTTCGTCGTTGATCGAGTGCTCAGCGGCGGGTTGCAGAATCGCGTCCGCTGACGGAATCGAAGGCTTCGACCAGCTCACGGATCCGTTGCTCGGCATCGGGCGCGTCGGTCCGGAGACGCAGTCCGAGCCGAAAGTCGGTCACTCCGGCCTCGATCAGCCGAGGCACTGCCGACATCGTGGCGTCCACGTCGAACGATCCGTCGTCGCGGGTCACGACGCCGAGGTTGGAAACCACTTCGATGCCTTCGGGATCGCGTCCTTCGGCGCTGACGGCCGCCCTCATTCCGGCGATGCCACAGGCGATGTCGGCGGCATCTGCCCCCCAGGGGATCCAGCCTCTCCCGAATCGGGCGAGGCGGCGCATCGACGCCGGATTGACGGTACCGCTGACCCAGATCGGCACTCCCCCGTCCTGAGTGGGCTTGGGCATCTGGTGGATCCGCGAGAACTGCAGGCGGTCAGAACAATGCTCGGCGACTCGCTGGGTCCACAGCGTCTGGCACACCTCAAGCGTGTGGTTGAGTTGCGCGCCGCGGTCGTCGTAGTCGAGCCCGGCAGCTTCATACTCCTCGCGCTGCCAGCCGACACCGACGCCCAGGTCGACTCGGCCGCCCGACAGCACATCGATGGTGGCCAGCGTCTTGGCCAGCACCACCGGCCGCCGCAGCGCCGCGATCAGGATCCCGGTTATGAATCGGACGCGTTCGGTGACCGCGGTCAGGTGAGCGATCGTGCTCAGAGGTTCCAGCCAGTGGCCGTCGGGACCGGTCGGTTGCCGACCGCCCGCGAGGCCACCCGCCTTGGGGTCGCTGTAGGCCTCGAGGTTCTCCCCGAAGGCGACATGATCCGGCAGCGCCAGCCGGTCGAGGCCGGCGCGGTCGGCTGCCTGTGCCCGCTCGACGAGGTGCTCCCAGCCTCCAGGATCGTCGGCCGAGAACGTGATCAGGGTCGTGGAGAGTTTCGGGACGGTCGACATTGCCTACCTCAGTCGCTGTTGGCCGCTGTTGGGCTCTGTTGCCGGTGCTTCAATCGTATGTAAGCACACCGTGGCACCGTCTCGACAACCGGGTGCTGCTCGGGGCGTTCAGCTGCGTCGCCGTCGCCGCCGCTGCGGACGGTCGCCGCGGCGCTCGGGGCGGCTCGAGCGATTCTCGGGCACGGCTTCTGCATGGGGTTCGGGCACCTTGACGGCGCCGTCGAGGACACCGCGGATGAACGACACATGGGCGGGCGTGTTGCCACAGCAGCCGCCGATGATCTCCACGCCGATCCGGCGCGCACGCTGCGCATGGGCAGCCATGACCTCGGGCGTGCCGCTGTAGGACAGTTCGGCGCCGCGCCATTGCGGTATCCCGGCGTTGGCCTTGGATATGACCGGCACGCCGGCGACCTCCCGCATCTCGGCCAGGGCGGCTTCGGTGTCTGCGAGGTTGTTGCCGCAGTTGGCGCCCAGCGCCGCGACCCCGAGTTCGGTGAGGCGTGTGGCGGCCTGTGCACCAGTGACGCCCATCATGGTGCGGCCGGCGGTGTCGAAGCTCATGGTGACCGCGATGGGAAGGTCGCAGCTCCGCCGGGTCCCGACCACTGCGGCCTCGACTTCCACCAGCGAGCTCATCGTCTCGATCCAGACGATGTCGACGCCTCCTGCGCTGAGCCCCGCCGTCTGTTCGGCGAATGCATCCACGGCATCGGCGAATTCCAGCGGGCCCAGCGGAGCGATCAACTCGCCGGTGGGCCCGACCGAACCGGCCACCAGGATCTGGCGGTCTGCTCGGTCGGCGACGACCCGGCCGTTGTTGGCGGCAGCTTCGTTTACTTCGACAACCCGGTCGTCGAGCTTGTGCAGCGCCAGACGGTAGCGGGTGCCGCCGAACGAGTTGGTCAAGAAGATGTCGGAACCGGCGTCGACGTAGGCCTGATGAACCTCCTCAACCTTTCGGGGAACATCGAGGTTCATGCGTTCGGGTGCGTCGCCAGCGGTCAGGCCCCGGGCGAACATCTCGGTTCCCATGGCCCCGTCGACGACGAGATGGCCTCGTTGCGCGAGTATCTCTTCAAGCGCCATGGCCGCTGACGCTACCGGCAGGCCAAAGGCTAACCGCGTCGCGCACGCCCCGATCCTGCCAGTCTCTTTGCGGTGTCGAGCCCCGCTCCCCGAGGCGACCCCCCAAGCCGCGGATCAGTCAGCAGGGTCGGGGCGGTCGCTGGCTATTCGCGGCTGCGCAGCTCGCGGCGCAGGATCTTGCCGGACGCGCTCTTGGGGACGGCGTCGATCACCTCGAGTTGACGGACCTGCTTGTAGCTCACCAGATGCTCGGCGACGAGTGCCTGGACCTCTTCGAGGGTGACGGTCGCGCCGGGAGCGCAGACCACGAAGGCTTTGGGGATCTCACCGGCTTCGACATCGGCAACTCCGATCACGGCCACATCAACAATCGACGGGTGGGTGATGAGCACCGCTTCAATCTCCGCAGGAGGAACCTGGAAACCCTTGTACTTGATGAGTTCCTTGATGCGGTCCACGATCGAGTAGTGCCCTGCTTCGTCGAGCACGGCCACGTCGCCGGTGTGCAGCCAGCCGTCGGCGTCGATGGTGGCGGCGGTGGCTTCGGGGTTGTTGAGGTAACCCTTCATCACCATCGGGCCGCGCACCCACAGTTCGCCCCGTCCGCCGACGTCCTGATCCTCGCCGGTCTCGGGGTCGACGATGCGGCACTGCGTGTTGGACACGGCTGTGCCGCTGGTGCCGGGCCGGTAGTCGCCTTCGGGGGTGGCATGTGTGACCGGGCTGAGTTCGGTCATCCCATAGCCCTGGACAACCTCGCATCCCACCCGGTCTGCCGCTTCTGCGGCCAGGTCGGCACCGAGGGGCGCGGCGCCCGAAAACACCTGTTTGAGGCTCGACAGGTCGTAGTTCTCCACGAGCGGCGACTTGGCCAGGGCCAGCACCATCGGGGGAACCGCGAAGAAACGGGTGATCTGCAAAGACTCAACGAACCTCAGCGCGGTCTCGAGATCGAAGCGCGGCATCGTCACCACGGTCACGCCGTTGGCCAGCAGCCCGTTCATCAAGACCTGCATCCCGTAGATGTGGAAAAAGGGCAGGGCCGCCAGTCCCAACTCGTCCTCGTCGTATTGGAGCACATGCTCCATCTGGCAGACGTTCGCGACCAGGTTGCGGTGGGTGAGCATCACCCCTTTGGGCAGGCCCGTGGTCCCCGACGAGTACGGCAGCACCATCACGTCGTCGTTGAGGTCGACGGCTACCTGGTCGATCGGGTCGCCCATCAGCGAAGCCATCGGGGCGGCCGCCGGGCCACCGGTCGGCGGCTCCCCGACCACGATCACCTCACCGACCCCGGTGCCTTCAATGGCGGCGAACGCAACCTCGAGGAACATCGGAACCGTCAACAGCAGCGAGGCGCCCGAGTCCAGGAGTTGGAAGCGGACCTCCTCGGCGCCGTAGGTCGGATTGATGGTGGTGAGCGTGGCGCCTGCTACGCCGACCGCGTGGAACGCCACCGCGTACTCGGGCACGTTGGGGGCCATGAGCCCGAGCACGTCGCCGGGACCGAACCCTCGAGCCGACAGACCGCCGGCCATCGACCGGACCGCTTCGTCGAGCTCGGCAAAGGTGTACGACGAAGCACCGCCGTCGGTGATGGCCAAGCGGTCGGGGACCCGCTGGGCATGTCGCATGACCAACTCGGTGATCGAGACATCGGGGATCTCCACGCTCGGCAGAGGACTGGAATGGATGATTGTCATCGGGTTCTCTCAAGGCTCGATTCGTGGCCGGACATTAGCGCGACCAAATTCTGCTGACTAACGCAGACTGAGGATACGGTGGATGTGTGCTCCGGCGGGGCCCAGCGACAGGGCAGAGCCGGCGCCGAACCCTCAAAACCGCTTGTTGATCCCCTATGGACCCCTTTTCAGACCCGTTCGCTCCTCGCAGAGTCTCCAACCGCAGGCAACTGCGCGCCTTCATTCGGCGAGTCATGAGACCGGCGGCGCGGCGCCGGTCAGAGCCCGACATCTTCACCGCGGCCCGTCACGTCACCGGCGCGATCGGCGCCGGCACCAGCCCGGCCTACGACGCGCTGGCCGAGGGGGGCGAGCGCCTCAACCGCTCCCTGCGGGACGACCCGCTGCCGCCCAGCACCCACATCTCGCATCGTGACAGCACCCGTCACAATATTCCGGTGCCGCTGTCGGAACGGTGCATTGAGGACTACCACAAGAGCGCTGACCTGTAGTCTGACGTCGGGCTCAGGTCAAAGAGCTGCAAACCGCCCCGGTCAATTCAGCGACACACCGCTAGGGCAACAGGAGCAGGGCGTTGCCCGCAGGCGTGGGCGCGCCGAGACTGGTCAGGTCGACGGACCTCAATTCTGCTGTGGACACGTCCAATACCCAGAGCCGCGGATCGGTGGTCGCGGGGTCCAGCCATGCCGCAACGGTCGAATCCGGTGCCCACGCAACCGGATTTCCGACCTTGCCGCTGAGCGCTGTGAGTTCTGCCGCTGCGACATCGTAGAGGTGGTCTGGACCCGACAGACTCGTGTCTTGGTTCGTCAACAGGAGAGAACCTCCATTGGGGGAGATCGTGATGTTCGCCGAGCTTCCGGCAAATTCCAACGGCAGGTCGGTGACCCCGCTCCAGGCAAAATAGACCCGCCTGGTGGCTGCGCTCTGAGATTGTTTGGGCCAATTCAGTTCAACGGGCTCCGAGGAATGATCGACCAGCACCGGAGTGCACACCAACGGCACAGCGCAGCGAATCTCAACATGATGCGTGGCGTTGGCGGCTGTCACCGGCCAGTCCGAGTAGTGGGTGAACCCGCTCTGAGTGGTGACGAAAGTCTCACCGGTAGAGGAGACCACCAGCACTCCCACAGACGGTACGGCGAGCAGTTCCGCCCCGACCGGGACTTCGATTCGCGACATGAACAGCCCGGCGGAGTTGCCGACATAGAGGTGGTCAGCGGCTTCGGCACCGCCGACGACGAGCGCGAAACCGCCGCGTTCGCCTGCAACGACCTCCCCTTGAGTGAACAGGACGTAGACCCTTTCGGCGACTGATCCGGCACCGCGTTTGAAACCGTACGTGTGGCCCTGCTCTTCGAACATGGAGAATGAGTCGAAACCGGCCAGCAGGTCTTCCATGGTCACTTGCTCCGGTATCAAGATTCTCACCGGGTCTGTCGACTCAGGATCGACGACAACCACGCCGTCGGCAGCCGCGTATGCGAGTCGATGTCGGCCAAGAAGCGATGCCAGGGTTCTTTGGGCTGACACGGCCGCGCCTGTGGACACGATGCCGTCGGGGAGGTTGCCGTCGGGGAGGTCGCCGTCGAGTTCCGAGTTCCCGGAACCGTCGTTCGTGTCTGCTGTCGGGTCGTCGTCGTTGTTGTTCTCGACGATCGGGACCAGAGCGTCGGGTTCGCCTGCCGGCTCAGACCTTTCGCTGCGCCAGCCGATGAACAGCGCCGCGGCGAATATCGACAGCAGCGCGACCGTGAACCATTTCGCCGGTCCGACACGACCGCCCGCCTGCACCGCTTCGGTCTCCTCGATGAAGCCGCCGCGGTCCAAATGGCCCTGTTGGCCCTGCTGGAGCTGCTGGCCGCAGGTGGGACACACCTGCTCGTCGAAGCGCTCGTGGGCCGCAGCCGAGAGGTTCTGGATGCGGGCAGGGGTCCGGTCACCTGAGCCGGTGCCTCGATCGGTGCCTCGCTGAGTGTCTCGCCTCATCTGCAACCGAGGCTAGTTCGCCCCGTCCCAGCGAGTTCAGGTCAGCAGGTTCGGGCGGCTCCGATGGTTCGCGCGCGCCCATAGAATGTATCTGTTTGTGGCCACTTAGCGGAGTCGAGGCACGGGTGGTTGTGCAGGAGCCTTATCTGGAGTTGATCGCCCCCTGGGACGGGCGCCGTGTGCCCGTGACCTTGCTCGGCGGATACCTCGGCGCTGGCAAGACGACGGTCGTCAACGAGGTGTTGGCCGCGACGGACCAGCCGATCGCGGTGCTGGTGAACGACGTCGGTGAGGTGAACGTCGATGCCTCGCTGGTTCGCCGTCGCCACGGCGACACGATCGAACTGACCGACGGATGCGTCTGCTGCAGCCTGGCCGGTGGGCTGGCGGCAGCCTTCGACGACTTGCGGGAGCGCGATGTGCCTCCCGATCATGTGATCGTGGAATTGAGCGGTATTGCTGATCCGGCGCGGGTGGTGCCGTGGGCATCTTCGCCGGGGTTCTCGCTCGACGGTGTGGTGGTGCTGGTCGACGGCGACCAGTTCCTGGAACGTCTCGACGATCCGGCCACGGCTGATTCGGTGGAGACCCAACTCACCGCCGCGGACCTGCTGGTTCTCACCAAGCTCGACCTCGCATCGGCGGCTGATGTGACCGAGACTCGGTCAGTGCTGCAGAGCCGAGTTCCTGGTATCCCGATTCTCAACAGCGACGACGCGGTTGCGACTGCATCTTTTGTCGGTCTCGCCACTCGTCGGCCCGGCGGTGCCGCCGATGTCGGGCCAGCGAACCTGTTCGACGCCCACGAAGTCGCCACGGTGGCGATACCGCGGCCCATCACCGCCGCTGAGTTCGAAGCGATGATCGACGCACTGGAGCCAACGACACTGCGCGCCAAGGGAATTGCGACCACCCCCGACGGCACCCGCCTCCTCGCTCAAGTAGTGGGCCGCCGCCGATCAGTGACCGTGCTCCCCGACGCCGAGTCCCAGCCCCCCACCAACCTGGTAGTCATCACCCCCAGGCTCTGACCTCCACGGTTCCCAAGCATCGAGAATGTCGTCGGGACTGAGGAGCAACGCGACTTGCGCGTGGGTTGATCCACGCACATCAACCGACGGCATCGCTGAAGTCGACGATGCGGATCTCGCTGCGGCGCATCAACTAGCGGCGAGCCCGTCGGCAACCGCAATGTCCCACAGGTGGGACTCGTCGTCGTCCCACTCTTCGAAAGTAGGAATTCGATTACCACCAGACCTCGAAGCGTGAGTTTGGCGGCGCTTCGCGTTTGAGGGTGGAGTGAGGGCGTTGAGGAGGTTTCCTGTGGCGACACAGACTCGACGGCCCCAGCCCCCAAAGTCCGCTCGGGGCGACCCGACGACCGGTGGATGGTTGCCTGCCCGCGTGGCCGCTAGTTGGTCAGGTAGTAGCGAATGATGTCTTGGAGTTGCGGGCGGTTGATCTGGTTGTTCTGGTAGTCGCGCATGGCGGTCAGAAGCTCACTAAGGTCGATCTTGCCGTTGTTGTTGGCATCGTAGGCTTTGACCATGTCTGGAGGGCCTGAGTTGACGGTGGGGACAGGACTGTTGACGGTGGGGACAGGACTGTTGACGGTGGAGACAGGACTGTTGACGGTGGGGACGGGGTTGTTGTTGGGGACGAGACTGTTGTCCGGGGGGACGGGGTTGTTGTTGGGGACGAGACTGCCGGTGGTGGATGTTCTCTGGAAGACGTCGATTATCGTGATATCTGCCACTTGCGGGTGACCCCACTGCAACACGGACGGCAAGAAGGGCGGGCTGATCCCCACCGCGAACGTCTCGTTGTCACCGTCGTCGTCTTGCGTCGTCCCGATCGTGGCCGTGCCCGTCAACTGG
>JAHQYN010000089.1 GCA_024421085.1 Acidimicrobiia bacterium | reverse complement strand
CGTTCAATGAGGTCGCTTCGGAGTTGGGTTGCAGTTGGCATCCGGTCAACGCGTCGGTGCAGCGTTGGGGCGAGGCGCTGATGCAAGCTGACGTCGACCGGATCGGCGACACCCAGGCGTTGGGTCTTGATGAGCACCTGATTGCGCGGCGGGGCCGGTATAGGACCAGGGCTTGGGGCACTAGCATCGTTGACATCAGCCGGGGCCACCTGTTTGGACATAGTCCCAGGTAGAACAGCTGAAGCCCCCACGAAGTGGCTTCTTGACCGGCCCTGCGCGTGGCGCCGCGCCATCCGTTGGGTGGCGTTGGACCTCTCAGGGCCGTACCGGGCCGCGTTCAACAAGGCGCTGCCGCACGCGAAGCAGGTCACGGACCAGTTCCACATGGTGAAGCTAGCCAACAAAGCACTCGACGAGGTGCGCCGCAGAGTCCAAATCGACACGTTGGGGCACCGCGGCCGCAAAGACGACCCGCTGTACCGGGCCCGCAAACTGTTGCTGTCCGCGTCAGAACGGATCACCGCCAACGGCCAGGTCCGGCTACGGGGACTGCTCGAAGCAGGCGACCCCCACGGAGAGGTCCGCAACGCCTGGCACGCCAAAGAAAAACTGCGGTCGATCTATGACATCACCAACCCCAAAGTCGGCGCCGAGACCGTCGACCAGCTCGCCGCCGATCTCCAAGAGCCGTGGCTGCCAGAAGAGGTCAACCGGCTGGGGCGGACCCTGTGGCGTTGGCGCACCGAGATCTCGAACTGGCACAAACCCCGAGTCACCAACGCAGCCACCGAAGCCGCTATTACCTGTAGCGCGTCGGAGGGTGCCTCCGGGTTCACCAACTTCAACAACTACCGCACCCGAGCACTCCTCTATGCCAGCAAACCCAACTGGACGCTACTTGACACCCTCACTCCACCCTGAAACGCGAAGAGCCACTTTGTGTCACTAGCCTGCGGGGCCGGTGAGGTTACAGGCATTGGGACGCTGAGGACTGGTATGGTGACGGGGTTGGTTACTGTCCTACAGGGACAGTGATTGTTCCCGCGATTCTCAGTTCTAACCGTCCGTTTCGACAATTGTCGTCGTTGCGTATATCTTTACCGTCCACGCCAAATACACGGCCGGTTACCCGGCCTGTGTGCATCGCCAACGAACAAGTCGTCCGGTATCACGCGCCTACTTTCAGAACATTATCGTTCAAGAGCTTTTGCCGCCAAGCTTCACCGACAGCGACGAGCACTCAAACGCCGCAGGTCGGCGCAACGGAACAATGTTTGGTACGAAACCAAGCAGCGACACAAACACAGACAACGCGACAACCGTCGCTGACCCCCGAACCAACCTGCATATAATAGAGGGATAATTACATTTGGTCATAATATCTTGCCCGTTGCCGAGTACCGGCTAATAGTTTAGCAACAATTTTATAGTGACATTTGTTGCTGTTGGTGCGGGCGGGGGGGGGGGGGGGGGCCAAAACATTTAATCCCGGTTGGTGGTTAGGTTGTTACACCCGGTAGCAGGGTTGCGCTCGACTGGCTGGGCACATCCAACGTGGTTGTGTTTCTAACAACCATTCTACTAGTCGTCGACCCCGCAACGATTCTTGGTCGTGGCCGAAAGGTTCAGAACGGTTCGGGCCAGGGTATTGCAACATGTTTTCGTATAAGGTACGTTGCTCAACCATAGTTAAAGCCCCCAACATATATGCCAGTTCCCTAAAAAGCTGAGTCTTTTCGGGAACCGTATATTCAGGCGAACCCAACACCCAATATGTCAAACTGTCTAAAGCGTGGTTGTAATACCCGATCGGGTGCATCCTGGAACCTATAAAACCAGGTTCTTCCGCGTACGACCCTAAAAGCCGACGGTCAGGATCGCATTCGTGTGGGTTGAATCGTAAGGAAAACGCGACCTGCACAGAATGGGTTCCATATATGGGGTCGCTGTCCCAATACCAGTGTTCCCCAAGATATGGTTCTTGCCCGTAAACATCTGCAGCAGGGAGAGCCCAGAAAGGGGGTGACCACTGTCGGGTTACAGTCGTGCCGTCACTTAACGACAGCACCCAACTAAAAACTGGGGTGTTGTTGACACATACCGCAGGGTTGTGTGTAACAGACAGCACCGCCACAGCAGGGTTCGGGGAACCTTCAACACGATACATTGGGGTAAACCAGCCTGCCTGGGGTGTGGTTGATATTATCGGTTCGGGGTTCGGGGCGGGTCGGGAACGTTCCGGGGGTGATCCCTGCGTCGGCAACACAGTAGTCGTTGGCGGCGGGTTCCCAATAGTTTGTTTTGTTACCGTTGACGGCCGTGGGGTTGGTGTTGTTGGCGGCGGTTCCACAATAGTTGTTGTTGTAACCGTAGACGTCGGTGGTATAGTTGTAGTCGGCGGGGTGACGGTTGTGGTTAGTGGGGCGACTGTTGGTGGTGGCACGGTGGGGGTTGATGGCGAAGACTCAACAATGTCGGTCGGGCCAACCTCAACATCGGTAACCGTCACATTACCTGAAGCTGTGTCCACGGTTGTGGATGTGTCTGTGGCTACTGTCTCGCTACCAACGTTTGTTGGTGTGGTATCGGTATCTGGCATCAGAGTCGGGGCGACAGATGTCGTTGACCGGGTAGTATCCGCCAGCGTCACTGCTGCAGACTCTGTCATTTTCTGATCGTCGACAGCGCACCCAGCCACAGTCAACACGGCAACCAGAATTGACGCGACACTACGAACCAACCCAAACCTTGTTTCGGTAACCATAACTAAACCTTTCAGAACCCTTTTGCGAACAACAAACCACAAACACTCAGTGTTTGTGGCACATATCCTACAATAACAGCTACACCAAACACACATTCTGCAACGGGGGCAGCGCCAGCGGTCCTGCGGGAGCTGTCAGACCTGTGCGGAATCTTAGACATTTTCGTGCCGTCGTAGGCGACCATCCTGCAATGCATCCAGTGGCGCACGAACGCGGTGCCGGTGGCTGCTTCGCTCTGGGCCCGTTCGCATTCGTGGTGCGAGAAAATCCCGGGCCTTGCCGAGGATGCTGTCGTCGACGTCGGTGATGTTGCGGACGAGTTTGACGCGGTGGCCCAGTTCTTCGAGCCGTCGGATCAACAGGTCGTAGGTCAGGTAGGTGTTGGCGTGCCCCAGATGGGTCGAGTCGTAGGGTGTGATGCCGCAGACATAGACCGACACTTCTTCGCCCGGCTCGAAGGGGACCGTCGAGTTGCGCGCTGTGTCGTAGAGAAGCACCCCCGCAACGGTAGCGCCCATGTCCGGCTACTCGGCGTTGCGGAACGCTCCGATCCGGTTGTCGAGGTTGAGGAACAGCGATACCTACCGCGCGACATCGGCGACGGTGGTCTCGCTGAGGAGCGCCAACCGCTGATCGGGCGTGCCGACGAGCGCATCGTTGAGGTGCCAGCGTCGTCGCGGGAGCCTGATTATCGCCCTCGGCAGCCCACCTGTTGTCTTGTAGGGTTGTTGTTTCTGGTGCCCGGTCTGCTGATGCCGCTGTGCTGGAAAGTGAGTATCCCCATCACCGAGGCGCCTACGCATCACACCGATCGTTTCGTGATTGTTACGCCGGCGGTGGCGAGGTCGGTCAGGGCGGCGGCGGTCGTTTCGTGATTGTTACGCTGGCGCAGTGGTTGAGCAGCACGGTGGTGGCGAGACCGGCTGCCGCGGCATCGAGCGCCGTCTCCCTCACGCAATGGTCGGTTGCCAGACCGACCACATCGACAGCCTCCACGCCCCGCTGCGTGAGCCAGCCACCGAGTAGCACCAATTCGTCTGAGGCCGCGCCACGGAACGTCGAGAGGCAATCCCGAACTCGAGGACAGACTCCACCATGGTCAGCTCATAATGGTCGGTGAACAGCGCACTCGAGGAACGTTCCATCCCGCATCACGCTACCGGGCTGTGCCAGCGCCGATGACTGCAGCGCGGTGCTCACGCCGATGACGGCATCGGAACCGCGCTTGCCTGCGCGGATGACCGCATCGGAACCCCCGGGGAATCGTTTCCGCCGATGACTGCCGCATCGAAACAGCGGTTGCAGGCTCAAGTCCAAGATAGTGCAATCTTTCTCTGTTATCCCATACTGCGCGACATAATCTAGAAAGATAGTGATATGTTTGAGAAGTGGACGGATCTACTTTGCCAAGCGAGATTCTCTCGGCGATGACCGCCGACGAGTTCTGGGGCCTGTTCGGTCGCCGTGAGCACGCCGGCCTCGACTTCAAGCGAGGAGTGCCCAAAGGTGTCCTGCACACCATCCCCGCAATGGCGATGACCGATGGCGGCCTGATCGTCCACGGCGTCACCGACGAGCGCGAGATCGTTGGATGCCGGCTCTCCCAGCGAGTACAGGACCAGATCACTCGCTACGCGCACCAGTGCGACTTGGATGTGCAACTGCAGTCGGTGCTCGTCGATGGCTTGGAACTGACGCTGACACATGCGGGCCGAGCACTACAGCCGCAACAGTCGGATAATGCACGTGCTCAAGATCCTCGGGCTCGTAGAAGAGTACGGCGAGGGCGTGGATCGCATGTTTCAGGGCATGGAGTCGAGGCTGCTGGAGCCACCGACATTTGACGCAACACCCGACTCGGTGACCGTGCGACTGCTCAATCGCGCACTAGTAGACGCAGAAGATCAAGCATGGCTGCAACTGTTCGCCGACTACACCTTGACCGTGGCAGAACGCCGCGCTCTGGTAGCGGCGCGGTCTGCGGGGTCGATCACTCCACGAAGCCTGCGGACTCTGATGCCCTCAGCCAATGTTGACGCAGTGCTCGCCGGTGCCACCGCCAAGGGTCTTCTGACTCGGATCGGTGTCCGAGGCGGTGCCCGCTATGTGCTATCGGAGGAAGTCGTGCTCCGTGCCGGCGCCACTGGAATCCAGGCGCGAAGCAGACAGCAACAGATGCTTCTCGATGAGATGGACCGCCAAGGCAGCATCTCCACCCTTGAGGGCTCCGAACTGCTCAAGGAACCCATGACGGTGGTTCGGGACCTACTGAACAACCTGGTGTTGGCAGGCGCGGCATCCGCCGAGGGACGTACCCGGGCGAGGCGATACTACCCGAACGACTGATACCGCTTTTTGTGTCCGCGGTTCGTCTGAGCACCGCACCGGAACCGCGGTGCTTGCGCCGATGACTCCCGCACCGGAACCCCGTGGGCCTGCAACCGCGGCTGCCGCTTATCGGCACCCCCGGGGCTCACGGGGGCGGTTGCGCGTAGGCTCACGGTATGACTGCGTCGAGTCCGTTCCAGGTGGCGCACTCGATCACCGCGGACCGTTCCGGGATCGACCGCACGCGGCGCGGATTTGGGAACGATTCAGCGGAATCGTGCTAACCCAGCGTGACGCCGGCACCGGTGAGGTCGGTCAGGGCGGCGGCGGTCGTTTCGGGGGCTACACCGGCGCAGTGGTCGAGCAGCACGGTGGTGGCGAAACCCGCCGCCGCGGCGTCGAGCGCGGTTGCTCTGACGCAATGGTCGGTCGCCAGGCCGACCACATCGACAGCCTCCACGCCCCGCCGTGTCAGCCAGTCGCCGAGCAGCACCGATTCGTCGGAGTCCGCGCCGCCGTCGAAACCCGTGTAGCTCGCGCTGGTCCGGCCCTTGAGGAACACCTCGTCGATCGCAATGTCCAAATCGGGGTGGAAGGCCGCACCGTGACTCTCAGCGAGGCAATGGACCGGCCAGGTGTCGACGAAGTTCGGACCGACTTCGGGATCAGCGAAATGCTCGCCTGGATCGACATGCCAGTCCTTGGTCGCGACCACCAGCCCATAGGCGCCGCCAGCACGGTCCAGACCCGCCAACTCAGTGATCGAACGTGCTACCGCCGCACCGCCGCCGACTCCCAGCGCACCGCCCTCGCAGAAATCGTTCTGGACATCAACAACGATCAGTGCCTTCATCGATTCGCTCCTCCGTTGCTGTTGACAACCGCCGCGAAGAGCGGTTCCTCAACACCTTCCCAGATTGTAGGCACAGCCGGAGTGGTCACGGGCCAGGGAGTCCTGTCTTCGTCGAGCAGACGCTCACGGCGTGCCGCACAACGGGCCCGAGCCTCGCCCACATCGGTCAGATCGGCGACAACCTCACCGCCGCGCAGCAGCGGAACCTGCGGGCACATCGAGTTCTCGGGCACCTCCACCGGAAGAACCGACAGCACCTCAGCCAAGTACCTGCCCGCAGCGTCGTAGGTCCGATGCACCGACTTGTGACCGCCGATCGTGCGTTTCCCAGGCGAGTGCTTGCCCACCGCCCGCAGCGGGCCAGGACAGTCATCGTCAGCGACGGACACCAACTTGTAGACCATCGAGGCCGTCGGATGGCCCGACCCGGTGACCAGGCTCGTCCCGACCAGATAAGCGTCGATCGGCGCCTGCTCCATCTCCAACTCAGCGATCAGAAACTCGTCGAGGTCGCTCGACACGACAATCCGGCAGTCAACAGCGCCCAGCTCGTCGAGCAAGCGGCGCGCCGCGCGGCTGTCGGCGAGCAGTTCACCACTGTCGATCCGCACGGCCCCGATATCGTGCCCCACGACATCGACGGCCCGACGTATCCCTTCCATCACGTCGAACGTGTCGACCAGATAGGTCGAACCTGCGCCCAGAGTCTCACGTTGCAAACTGAAAGCCTCGGACTCGCTGCTGTGGGCCAGCACGAAGGCATGGGCCGTGGTGCCGCCGGTCGGGATGCCGTGGCGGCGCCCGGCTTCAAGGTTCGACGTCGTGTCGAAGCCGCCGACATGTGATGCGCGCGCTGCGGCAACCGCCGATTCCGGGTCGGTACGCCTCGATCCTCCCTCCACGAGGAGGCGGCCACCGGCGGCGTCGGCCACCCGCGCGGCTGCCGAAGCCACCGCACAGTCATGGTTCAGCACCGACAGCAGGACTGTCTCGAGCACGACGCACTCGGCGAATGAACCGACCACCGTGAGTACCGGGCTGTACGGAAAGAACAGTTCACCCTCGGCGTAGCCGGTGACATCTCCACCGAAACGGTAGTTGCGGAGCCAGTCGGCCATCCGGTCGCCCCCGACGACCCCGCTCGCCAGCAGATGATCGACCGTGTCGTCATCGAACCGGAAACGTTCGATTGCGTCCACCAGGCGGTCGATGCCGGCGACCACGCCGTAGGCCCGGCCTTCCGGGAGGCGCCGAGCGAAGACCTCGAACACCGATCGACGCTCAGCCACCCCGGACTTGAGGGCGGACTCCACCATGGTCAGCTCATAGTGGTCGGTGTACAGCGCACTCGAGGAACGTTCCATCCCGCATCACGCTACCGGGCCGCGCCTGCGCCCATGATTTCCGCATCGGAACCCCGGGGCTAACGGGGGGCGGTTGCGCGTAGGCTCGCGGTATGACTGCGTCGAGTCCGTTCCAGGTGATGCACTCGATGACCGCGGACCGTTCCGGAATCGACGGCAAGCAGTTGAACAGGGACACACGGCGCCGGGTGCTCGCGTTCGCCCGCCCGTACCGAGGCGCCATCCTGCTGTATCTGTCGATCATCGTGGCGACGACTTTCCTCGGACTGCTGCCGCCGCTGCTGATCCGTGAGATCTTCGACGTGGCGATCGCTGACCGCAACGGCGGCTACCTCAACCTCCTCTTCTTCGTGATGATCGGTGCCGCCGCGGCTGAGGCACTGCTGTCGCTGGTGGAACGCTCGCTCAGTTCGCGGATCGGTGAGGGGCTGATCTTCGACTTGCGGGTGCGCCTGTTCGACCATGTGCAGCGGATGCCCCTCGCCTTCTTCACCCGCACCCAGACCGGCACGCTGATCAGCCGCCTCAACAACGACGTGATCGGCGCGCAGCGAGCCTTCACCGGCACTCTGGGAACTGTTGTCGGCAACTTGATCACACTGACCGGCACGTTGCTCGCCATGCTGCTGTTGGAATGGCGGTTGACGCTGCTGGCCATCATCATCCTGCCGGTCTTCGTGCTGCCGGCTCGACGTGTCGGGGCCAGTCTGCAGGAAATCACCCGCGAGTCGATGACCGTCAACGCCTCGATGAACAACACCATGACCGAGAGGTTCAATGTTGCCGGTGCCCTGCTCGTCAAGCTCTTCGGACGTCACGGCGCCGAGGCGGCAGACTTCTCGGACCGGGCGGGTCGAGTGCGCGACATCGGTGTGCGCAGCGCCATGTACAGCCGCGTCTTCCTGGTGGCGTTGACGATGGTGGGGGCGGTCGGCACGGCGATCGTCTACTGGCTCGGCGGGCATCTCGTGATCGACAAGTCGATCACGATCGGCACGCTCGCCGCGCTGGGGCTCTACACCGTGCGCATCTATATGCCTCTCACCAGCCTTTCCAATGCCCGGGTCGACGTGATGACCGCCTTTGTGAGCTTCGAGCGTGTGTTCGAGGTTCTCGACGCCCCCAATGCGATCGTCGATGCTCCCGATGCTGCGGAGTTGGTCGATCCGCAAGGGGAGGTGCGGTTCGATCACGTCTACTTCCGTTACCCCGACCCGCCCGAGGGGACACCGGCATCACTCGGTGGCGAAGAGTCGACTGCTTCTGTCGGCGACGTGCTGAGCGACATCGACCTGACTGTGGCACCGGGCCAGATGGTTGCAATCGTCGGTCCGTCCGGCGCCGGCAAGACCACGCTCACCTCGCTCGTCCCCCGGCTCTACGATGTGGGCGCCGGGGCGATCACCGTCGACGGCCATGACGTGCGGTCACTGACCCAGGACTCTCTGCGGCGTGCCATCGGGGTTGTGAGCCAGGACCCGCATCTGTTCCACGACACCGTCGCGATGAATCTGCGTTATGCCGATACCACTGCCGGCCAAGCTCAGATCGAGGCGGCCTGTCGGGCGGCCCGCATCCACGATGTGATCGCGGCACTTCCCGACGGGTACGACACGGTCGTGGGCGAACGCGGTTATCGGTTGTCGGGCGGTGAGAAGCAACGCCTGGCCATCGCTCGAATGCTGCTCAAGAACCCGGCGATCGTCGTGCTCGACGAGGCGACGAGCCATCTCGACACCGAGAACGAGGCCTACGTGCAGGAGGCGCTGGCCAACGCCCTGTCCGGTCGCACGTCGCTGGTGATCGCCCATCGCCTGTCGACCATCACCGACGCAGACACCATCGTGGTGCTCGACAACGGGCACGTGGTCGAGACCGGCACACACGAGGAACTGCGCCGCCGCGGCGGCCTCTACGACGAGCTCTACGAAGCCCTGGTCCGCGCCGACCACGCATAGAACAGACCACGTCTAGCTCAGGCCACGCCCACCACAAACCACGCCCACCACAAACCACGCCCACCACAGGCCGCCGTCCGCAGGCCACGCCCACCACAGAACACGGCCAAATCTGCGCGATTAGCCACACTTTATGTGGTAGAACGCGCAGATTTCGGCTCGGCGGTCAGCGGCTCAACACTGGCGACGTAGGCTGGATGCCCGTGCATCACGAACCAACCATCGACTCGATGAACGAGACGTTCCTGGTCAAGGTCACCGGACCCGACCATCCGGGGATAACCGCCGGGCTGATGAGCGTTCTCGCCGACGCAGGTGCCGAGGTGTACGACATCGAACAGATCGTGATCCGCGACCAGTTGACGTTGGGGCTGGCGGTCGGGGTGCCCCAGGGCCGTGACATGTTGAAAGACATGCTGCTGTTCGGCTGGGAGCAGGGCATAAAGGTTGACTTCGACCTGGTGTCCAACACGCCCTCCCCTCAGCTGCCGGGCACTGTCGTGACCCTCCTCGGGCCGAACCTGAACCCGACCGAGGTAGGCGCTGCCGCCACAGCCATCGCCGACGCGGGCGCCAACATCGACTGCATCACCCGGTTGGCGAGCTTCCCGGTGATGAGCTACGAACTGCTGGTCCGCAACGGCGATGTCGGAACGCTCCGTTCCAATCTCATGCATGTCGCCGCGACGCATCCCAACATGGACGTCGCCGTCCAGCGCGAGGGCATCGGGCGACGAGCCAAGCGCCTGATCGTGTTGGACGTCGACTGCACCATCATCGTCGATGAGGCCATCGAACTGTTGGCCGCGGAGGCGGGCTGCCTTCCCGCTGTGCAACAGATCACTGCGGCGGCGATGGAGGGCGCCCTCGACTTCGAGTCCTCGCTGCGTGAACGGGTGCGGTTGTTGGCCGGTCTCGACGAGGCCGCGATCGACCGGGCGCACAGCAACCTCCGTTACACCCCCGGCACCCGTACCTTCATGCGCACTCTGCAGCGCCTGGGCTACACGGTGGCCATCGTGTCGGGCGGGTTCAGTGCGTTCACTGAGCGGATCGCCGAGGACCTGAGGCTTCACCACGCCCATGCCAACGTGCTCGAGATCGTCGACGGCAAGCTCACGGGCGAGCTTGTGGGCCCGATCGTCGACCGTGAACGCAAGGCGACCCTGCTGCGGGAGATCGCGGCGGCGAACCAGGTTCCGTTGTCGCAGACGGTGGCCGTCGGCGACGGAGCCAACGATCTCGACATGCTCAGCGTGGCCGGACTCGGAATCGCCTTCAACGCCAAGCCGATCGTCTCTGAAGCAGCCGACACGACCCTTTCGGTGCCCTACCTCGATGCCATTCTGTTCGTGCTCGGCATCCGCCGAGAGGACGTGGAGGCCGCTGACCGCAACGACAACCACGGCAACGGCAACCCGAATCTCGCCTGACCGCACGACGCGATCGCGCCGAGCGACTGCCGGGCACAATTGACAGGTGCCACGCAATCATTTCCCGATTCCCAATCATTTGCTGAAACCCAGCCGATTCCTGAACCACAGGGCTGATCCTGCATGGCTCTTTCTGGCGACCGCGGCGGTTCTGGCGGCCGGCACCAACGCACAGTGGATCGTGTTCATGCCCCGCTTGGTGGACGACCTTCAACTTGAGCCCTACCAGTTGGCTTTGTTGGGCGTCGCTCTTGAACTGAGCGGTCTGCTCGGGGAGATCCCCACGGGTGCGCTCGCGGATCTGGTCAGCCGTCGTCTGGCGATCATCTGCTCGTTCGTGGTCATGGGGCCGATCATGGCTTTGGCTGGGGTGTTCGAGGGGTTTTGGCTGATCGCTCTGACCCAGGTCGGCTGGGGGCTCGCCTGGACCCTCCACAGCGGCGCCGATGTGGCCTGGTTGACCGACGAACTGCGTGATCCGGATCGTGTTGATCGTCTCCTGATCACACGGGCCAAGGTCCAGTTGGCCGCAAACGCCGTGGGGGTGCCGATCGCGCTCGTGCTTGTCGCTGCGACCACCCGAACAACTGCGATCGTGCTCGCCGGCGGGCTGATCTCGGTGTGGGGGCTGGTGCTGGCGATGACGATGCCCGAAACAGGTTTCAAGCGAACGACCAGTGCAGCCGCTGCAGAGTTCAAACGTATCGTCGTGCTGGGCACGAAATTGACGGCCCGCACTCGGCCGCTGCGGCTTCTGGCGATCTCGTCGCTGTTCTTCGCGCTGGGTTCGGGGGTCGTCGACCATCTCGACCTGGCCCGCCTGGTGGAGGCAGGTATTCCCAGCACCTTCGACGAGGTGTTCCTCTACGGGTTGCTCGCCCTGGCCCAGGCCGCTGTGGGGATCGTTCTAGTCCGTCTGGTCGAACGCCGTTTCATCGAAGCCCCGGCGGCTCTGGTGCTGTCGCTGTTGATGCTGGGAGCGGGAGCGGCGATCGCGGTGGTCGCCGGTGCCAGTGTGGTTTGGGTGGTCTTCGTGGGTCTGGTCTCACAGGAGGCGTTGCGGATGACGGCTGAACCGTTCATCACGATGATCACCAATGCCCACAGCGAATCGGCGGTTCGGGCGACGATGTTGTCGTTCATGAGCCAGGCCTATGCGATCGGCGAGATTCTCAGCGGCATCTCCCTCGGGGTGCTGGCCTCGGTTGCCGGGATCGGCCCGGCGTTCGCTGTCGGGGCGGCCATCGTGGCGCTCGGTTCGGTGATTTCCTCCCGCATCTGATCGGCGATGCACCACTGTGTATCGGCGGGAGTAGGCCCCCTGGTGGAGCAGGCCCCTGGGGGAGTAGGCACTCGGGGGGAGTACGGTCAACGGGGTGAATCGGTCCACTCTCACGGTCGGTGAGCTCTGCACCCTCATTCGTGTGGTCCTTGCGGAGACGATGCCCGACGATTTCTGGGTGGAGGGCGAGATCAGCGGACTCCACCGGGCCCGCAACGGCCATGTGTACTTCGATCTGATCGAGCCTTCCGAGGGCCCGGGGGCGAGTCCGGCTGCGACTCTGCCGGTGGTGCTCTTCCGAGACACGCGGGACCGTGTCAACCGGCTGCTCAAGAGGCACGGCGACCCGATCCGCATGAGCGACGGAGTCTCGGTTCGCATCCAGGGCCGGGTCGACTACTACCCGCGGACGGGGCGGGTGCAGCTGCGCATGTCGTCCATCGACCCGACTTTCACGTTGGGCCGCCTCACCGCCCACAGAGATGCTCTCTTGGCTGCGCTGTCGGCTGAGGGGGTCTTGCGGGCCAACGCGGCGCGGCGCTGGGCGCCGGTACCTCTTCGTGTCGGCTTGGTGACGTCCGTCGGCAGCGCCGCCCACGCCGACATTTCCCGCGTGTTGGAGCAGTCCGGATTTGCGTTCACTGTCGTGGAGGTAGACACACCGGTGCAGGGGGCGGGTGCTGAGGTGCCGGTCGCGGCGGCGATCCGTGCCGCTGACTCCGCCGAGGTTGATGTGCTGCTCGTGGCCCGCGGCGGCGGTTCCAAGACCGATCTGGCTGTTTTCGACCACGAACGGGTGGCACGGGCGATCACCTCCGCGCGGGCGCCGGTGGTCACGGGCATCGGCCATGACATCGACCGCAGCGTCGCCGACGAGGTCGCTCACACCTCCACCACCACTCCCACCGCAGCCGCCCAGTTCGTGGTTGGGCGGGTTGAGGACTGGCTCGACCGCTTGTCGGATCACGAAACGCAGCTTGTGGCTGCCGGTCGGCGGGCGCTGCAACGTGCCGATCAGCGCTTGGAGACGGTCCGATCTGGTGTGGCTGTGTCGACCCGCAACGTTGCAGACCGCAGCGACCG
>JAHQYN010000235.1 GCA_024421085.1 Acidimicrobiia bacterium | reverse complement strand
AGCACTGTTCACTCGGTCTTGTCGGTAGGTTACGCACGCTATCGGTTGTCTGCTGAATGTGAGCTTGACCCTCGGGAAGCCGATGTGGCGAGCCGACCCTAGCCCTGGGAGTGGTGGTTTATCTGACATCTCGCCTCCCCGCGGTTGATCGCGTGGGCGATGTGTTCAGCGGTCACGCACTTGTCGAGGCGGCGCACCATTACTCGGATGGTGTCGAGGGCCACTGCCTCCACTTCAGCCGCGCTGAATTCTTCCATTTTCTGTGCGGCTCCAGTCAGATCGAAGTCGCACCGCACTGATCGCAGCTTCAACGCCAGTATCTCGAAACTTGGTGACAAACACCTGTCCACCAAGTAGCTTGTTGTTCATGAGCAACGTACAGGAATATCTGGTGTCGTCTTCGGGTCAGATGTGTCTACCCGCCCCGGTTCGGCGTCGCTGGAACCTTGATGACGGAGGACCAGTCGACGTACTTGACCTCGGGTTTGGTGTGCTGGCGGTACCGAAGGGCGAGGGACGCCGACTGCTGGCCGATCTTCTTGGGAGGGACGAGCATGCCGACTTCGTGCGCGGGTTGGCCGACGACCCAGATCTCGCCACCACATGAACCAGGCGGTTCTTGACGACCATCTTCTACGTGATCTGCTTTCGGGTGAGTTGAGCGACGGGTTGGCGAAGGTGCTCGTCGATCACGAACCGGCCACAACGAATCTCTATCTCGTGCGGCTGTGTCGAAGCGTTGTGTCGGCTGCCGGAGGGACTCTGACCGGTTCGTGGCCCCGCAGTGCCCGCCGAGAGTTGGGGCGACAACTCCTTGACCTGCCCTCCGATATTGAAGTAGTACCTGTTCGCAACCTTTCCTACCGCATGGCCGAACTTGCAGACGCGCATCAACTCCCTACTCTCGGTGCCGAAGCGGTAGCGGCTTCCGAACACCTTTCTGCACCGCTATGCGTGTGAGCCGGAGACGACGGGCCGCGCATCCGGTCTGCGATGTCCCATCTCGACGGTGATTACCGCTCAATCCCCCGCTGAAACAGGGTGAGACCATGTCGCAACAGGCTGAGCTGACCCGTCTCAAGAATGACGCACCCCTCGAAGACGTTCTTGGCGTGCTCGGGCCGAGCTGTGTGGACGGCGGCCTCCATTGGTGGTTGCGACAGGTCGGCCATAATGGCCGGTGAGGAGTCAGCAATGTAGGCGATCACCCGTTCGGTTCTCATCGATCAATGACTTTTTTGACGCGTTGTCGTGTGGGTTGGTATCGTGGTCTGCAACCTCCCCAGGGTGAGTAACCCTGGGTCGACGGCTCCGGCTTGCAGCCGGGGCTGTCTAGTTTTTTGGCCCTGCGCAGCCGTCCACATAATTCCTCCGCCGGATTCGCTACCCGCCGCTCGCCGAGCACTGTTCACCCGGTCCTTGTCGGTAGGTTGCTCACGTTATCGGTTGCCTGCTGAATGTGAGCTTGACCCTCGGGAAGCCGATGTGGCGAGCCGACCCTAGCCCTGGGAGTGGTGGATTATCTGATGTCTCGCCTCCCCGCGGTTGATCGCGTGGGCGATGTGTTCAGCGGTCACGCACTTGTCGAGGCGGCGCACCATTACTCGGATGGTATCGAGGGCCACCGCCTCCACTTCAGCCGCGCTGAATCCTTCCATTTTCTGTGCGGCTCCAGTCAGATCGAAGTCGCACCGCACCGATCGCAGCTTCAACGCCAGAATCTCGGATCGGGCGGTCTGGTCGGGAGACTCGAACTCGACTATCTCGTCGAATCTTCGCCAGACTGCGGAGTCCAGCAGCGTTGGGTGGTTCGAGGTGGCGATGAAGAGCGAGT
>JAHQYN010000088.1 GCA_024421085.1 Acidimicrobiia bacterium | reverse complement strand
GCCTATCTCATTCTCAGGGAGCGCCGCGTCGATGGCGGCGACCCGCCGCTCGCCGGGCCCTCCGCAGATACCGGGGCGGTCGGCGGGCAGGGGGACGACATCGAGCCGGGCGATACCGGGGCGGTCGAGCCTGCCCCGACGGTGCCGTCGTTTCGCGACCGTCTCGGCAGGGCGCGCACGACCCTCAGCGGCTATCTGGGATCGGTGTTCGGTCGCGGTGCCGTCAACGAACAGACTTGGCAGGACCTGCAGGACGCCTTGATCCGCGCCGACGTGGGCGTCTCCACCTCCGCGCAGATCATCTCCGCGGTGCGCGCCGCGGCCGCCGAGGAGAAAATAGACGACGCATCGGAGCTTGCCGGACTGGTCAAGGCCGAGATCGTCTCGCGTCTCGAAGGATTCGATCGCACATTGAACGTTGACATCAGCGTCGAGATGCCCTCAGACCAGCAGAAACCGGGACCGGCGGTATGGCTGTTCGTGGGCGTCAACGGCGTCGGCAAGACCACCACCATCGGCAAGTTGGCCCGGCGCCAGACAGATGCGGGCCGCGCGGTCGTGCTCGCCGCCGGCGACACCTTCCGCGCCGCCGCGGCGGAACAGTTGACGGTCTGGTCACAGCGCAGCGGTGCTGAGACCGTGCGGGGCTCCGAGGGGGCCGATCCGTCGTCGGTCGTGTTCGACGCGGTCGAGCACGCTGCGGCCCGTTCGGTCCCGCTGGTGATGGCTGACACCGCCGGGCGGCTCCAGACCAAGACCAACCTGATGGAGGAGTTGCGCAAGGTGCGCCGGGTGGCCGACAAGGGTGCCGGGACCGTCACCGAGACGCTCTTGGTAATTGATGCCACAACCGGTCAGAACGGGCTGTCGCAGGCGAGGCAGTTCACCGAGGCCGTCGACGTGACAGGCGTCGTCTTGACCAAGCTGGACGGATCAGCCAAAGGCGGGATCGTCATTGCGATCCACTCAGAACTCGGCGTCCCGGTCAAGCTCGCAGGCCTGGGCGAGGGGATCGGCGACCTGGTCGACTTCGATCCTCGCGAGTTCGTCGACGCGCTCTTCGAATAGCGCCGCGGCCGGCAGGGGTCGCGTGTGGTTGGTCTGCTCCCGAAACGGCGACTGCGCCGCTAGGGTGAGCCGACCATGTTCGAGACCCTCTCAGACCGCTTCGACCGCATCTTCAAAGGCATCAGGGGCCGGGGCAAGCTGACCCCGGCCGACATAGACGACACGCTCGGCGAGATCCGCCTGGCACTGCTCGAGGCCGACGTGAACCTCGATGTGGTCGACTCGATGGTGGCACGTATCCGCGACCGCGCCCAGGGCCAGGAACTCTCAGCGGCGCTCAACCCCTCCCAGCAGGTCGTCAAGATCGTCCTCGAAGAACTGACCGTCAGCCTCGGCGGGGAGACGATGCGGCTCAGCTACGCGTCCAAGCCTCCGACCGTCGTGCTGATGGCGGGCCTGCAAGGTGCGGGCAAGACCACCAATGCCGCCAAATTGGCGCACTGGTTCAAGAAGCAGGGCCGCCATCCGCTGCTCGTCGGTGCCGACCTGCAACGGCCCGCAGCCGTGGAACAGCTCCGCACCCTGGGAGCGCAGATCGATGTCCCCGTCTTCTCTGAGACCTCCCGTCCGACTAGAGTGGCCCGCAGGGCGATCAAGGAAGCCACCCGCACCGCCCGCGACGTGGTGATCGTCGACACCGCGGGGCGGTTGGCCATCGACACCGAGCTCATGGCTGAGATCCGCGATGTCTCCTCGGCGGTCCGTCCCCATTACACCTTCTTGGTGGTGGACGCCATGACCGGCCAGGACGCGGTCACCATGGCGAGGTCCTTTGACGAGGCCCTCGCCCTCGACGGCGTGATCCTCACCAAGCTCGACGGCGACGCCCGCGGCGGAGCGGCGCTGTCGGTGAAGGAAGTCGTCGGCAAGCCGATCGCGTTCGCGTCGACGGGTGAGAAGATCGAAGACTTCGACACCTTCCATCCAGATCGTCTGGCCAGCCGCATCCTCGGCATGGGAGACGTCGAGACGCTCATCGAGAAGGCTGAGGAGGCCTTCGAGGCCGAACAGGCTGAACAGGCTGCGGCCCGGCTGCTCGACGGCACCTTCACGCTCGAGGACTTCCTCGAGCAGATGCAGCAGATCAAGAAGATGGGTCCGCTGGGGAACCTTGTCGGAATGATCCCGGGCATCCCCAAAGAGGCCCGCGACGCCGAGATCGACGACGGTCACCTGGCTCGCATCGAGGGGATAATCCACTCCATGACCCCCGCTGAGCGGGTCGCGCCCGACATCATCGACGGGTCGCGGCGGCTGCGGATCGCCAACGGTGCAGGTGTGCAGCCCACCGAAGTCAGGCAACTGATAGACCAGTTCTCGCAGATGCGTCAGATGATGAAGCAGTTTTCCGGATCCGGTGCCAACAAGGTCGCCCCCAAGGCACGCAACAGAGGCAGGAAGGGCAGGCAGAGGCGTGGCGGGCGCATCACCGAGAAGGGTCCGGCCAAGGTGCCCAAGGCACCGTTGGCGCTGCCGGGGCTCGAAGACCGCGTCGGCGGGTTTTGAGCGGCCGGATGCGTTGTTGGCCCTCAAGGTTGTAATTTGTGTGCTGGCGGAGATTGAATTGAGCAGTCGCTCGCGCTCACGATCTTCGCAAGTCAGCGACGACAAGTCCTCAAGAGAAGATAAGTCCTCAAGAGAAACAGAGACCAGATGGCCGTCAAGCTCCGCCTCATGCGGATGGGCAAGAAGAAGCAGCCCACATATCGCGTAGTCGCCGCAGACTCGCGCTCGCCCCGCAACGGGCGCTTCATCGAGATCATCGGCACTTACGAGCCGCGTCAGCATCCTTCGGTCGTCAAGATCGACAACGACCGTGCGCTGCATTGGCTCCGCCACGGTGCTCAGCCGACTGATCGTGTCGAGAAGTTGTTGAAGATCTCGGGTGCCTGGGAGATTCACGCCGACAAGTCTGAACCGGTCACCGCGTCGCCGGCAGAGTCAATCCCGCCAGATTCAATGCCGCCAGAGTCAATGCTGGCAGAGTCAGCGGTAGCAGAGTCAATGCTGGCAGAGTCAGCGGTAGCAGAGTCGATGTCGGCAGAGTCAGCGCCGCCAGAGTCAGCGCCAGCAGAATCAGCGCCGTCCGAGGGTGCCGCTGAGGGGAGTGACGCCGATGCCAGTGACTCCCAAACCGATGGAGGTGGCTGACGATGTCGGCAGAATCAGCGCAGGCGGTCTGTGAATACGTCGTCAAGCAGATGGTTGAGAATCCGAGTGCGGTCAACGTGGAGGCCTCACGATACGAAGACAGGCTCCGCCTTGATGTGACCGTCGGTGAAGGAGACATGGGCCGCGTGATCGGCAGGCGCGGCCGCGTGGCGGGTGCGATTCGTACTGTGGTGCGGGCCGCCGGCTACGAGGAGGGCACTTCCATCGAAGTGGAGTTCGTCGATTAAGGGGCCGCGCGAACTCTGATGCTCGAAGTGGGCCGCGTCACCGGCCCCCACGGAGTACGCGGCGACGTGGTGGTCTCGTTGACAACGAATCGGACCGAACGGCTGAGCACCGGTGCTGTGCTGGCCTCTGCGGACCGCGAGCTCGTGGTCCGCACCGCCAGGTCTCATAAGGGTGCCTGGATCGTGGCCTTCGACGGTGTCGCTGACCGCAACGCCGCGGAGGCGCTGAGCGGCACCCTCCTCTACGCTGAGCCCCTTGACGACCCCGAGGAGTTGTGGGTGCACGAACTGATCGGCGCCGAGGTCATCGACCAGCACGGCACCCGTCGCGGCGTTGTGGCCGAAGTGGTGCAGAACCCTGCGAGCGACCTGCTTGAACTGGACAGCGGAGCACTCGTGCCGGTCGCCTTCGTGACTGGACTGACCCCGGGCGAACGGATCGCGGTTGAGGCGCCTGACGGCATTTTCGATCTGATGAACGATGCGGGCGACAGTGGTTCTGCACCCGGGACACCATCGTGAGAGCGCTTCGCATCGATGTCTTCACCGTCTTCACCGGGATGGTCGACTCGTTCGCCAGTGAGTCGGTGATCGGCAGGGGACGCCGTGAGGGCCGCCTCGACGTGCGAGTACACGACCTGCGCACGCACGCAACCGGGGTGCATCAGTCCGTCGACGATGCCCCTTTCGGAGGCGGGGCGGGGATGGTGATGTCACCGGCGCCGCTGTTTGCCGCGGTGGAGGCCGTCGACCCTCCCAGACCACTGCTCTACTTGTCTCCCGCGGGGCGGCGCTTCGACCAGTCCATGGCGTCTGAATTGGCTGGGACGGGCGGTTTCTCGCTGTTGTGCGGCCGTTACGAGGGCGTTGATGAGCGAGTGCGGGAGCACCTCGTCAACGATGAAGTGTCGGTGGGCGATGTGGTCCTCGCCGGCGGCGAGGTCGGGGCTCTGCTCATTGTCGAGGCGGTCGGCCGGCTCGTCTCGGGGGTGCTCGGCAATGCCGACAGCACGACGGAGGAGTCGTTCAGCGACGGCCTGCTTGAGTACCCGCAGTACACCCGGCCCGCGGAGTTCCGCACCTGGGCGGTGCCGGAGGTTCTGCGCTCGGGCGACCACGGTCGTGTGCGGCGCTGGCGCAGAGCCCAGTCGTTGCGCCGCACGATCGACCGTCGCCCTGACCTCATTGCCGAGCGCGGCGGCCTGAGCGCCGATGACCGGGAGCTGTTGGAAGAATTCGAGCTTCTTGGCCCCCAGGGGGGTGGTGGTTCGACGAGTCGCCTCTAGGCTTGCTGTTCAGTCCGTTCGACCTCTGGGCGGCCGTTCCCTTGTTCGCACTGCCGCGGAGCCTGAGATGCAGCCCACAGACGTCATCGACAACCTCATTGAACGGGATGACATCCCCGACTTCGGCCCTGGCGACACACTCCGGGTCCATGTCCGCGTGATGGAGGGCAACCGTGCTCGCACGCAGGTCTTCGAGGGTGTGGTGATCCGCAGGCAGGGCAGCGGAATCCGCGAGACCTTCACGGTCCGCAAGCTGAGTTTCGGCGTGGGCGTCGAACGCACGTTCCCGCTGTACACCCCGATAGTGGAACGGATCGAGCGGGTGACCCGCGGCGATGTTCGGCGGGCCAAGCTCTACTACCTGCGCGATCGGATCGGCAAGGCTGCCAGGGTCAAGGAGAAGCGCGACAACTAGTCGGCGGCCCGCAGTCGCGCGGGTGCCGCGACAGCGTTGTCACAGGGCCTCCCTACAGTCGGGAGATGGACAGATCACGGGTCGCATTGGGGCGTTGGGGCGAGGACCTCGTCGCTCGCAGGTACGAATCCGACGGGTACGAAGTACTCGATCGGAACTGGCGGATCAAGGGCGGTGAGATCGACCTCGTGCTGGGTCGCAACGATGAGATTGTCTTCTGCGAGGTGAAGACGCGTTCGTCAAACAGCTTCGGCAGCGGGTTGGAAGCGGTCGGTCCGCGCAAGCAGCAACTGGTGCGCCGTACTGCCTTGTCGTGGCTCGACCGGCATGGGCGCCGTGGTCGCCTGCGTTTCGATGTGGCCTCAGTCGTTGCCGGGCAGGTCAGAGTCGTCGCCGGCGCGTTCTGAGACAGTTGTCGGTCAGCGGCGAGGTGTCGGTCAGCGGCGAGGTGTTGGTCAGCGGCGAGGTGTTGGTCAGCGGCGAGGTGTTGGTCAGCGGCGAGGTGTTGGTCAGCGGCGAGGGGTTGGTCAGCGGCGAGGGGTCGGTCAGCGGCGGGTTGTCGGTCAGCGACAGTTGTCGGTCAGCGGCGAGGTGTTGGTCAGCGGCGAGGTGTGCGTGTGCGCCTGCCGTCCCAGCAGCCGCGGTGCCAGTGCCGCCGCAGGTCGGGCGCATGCACGGGAACGACGACGTAGTGGCTCGTTCCCGGCGAGATGCCGCGGTTGCAGTTCGGGCAGATGTAGCTCTTGCGCGCCTGGTACGGCTGCAGGAACTTGACGTTGACCTCGCCGTGTGATTCGGGGTCGTCCATCAGCCGAGCACCGCCCACAGCACCAGCAGCGCCGCTGCCAACAGGCCGGCCGCCACGTACAGGTAGTCGGTCGGACGGCGGCGGTGTGGGCGAGCGGGGTCCATTCCCATCCTGCCAGTATGGTCTGTCGAGTCTGTCTCAACGTGGTTGGAGTCGCCGTGCGCAGGCTGGTTCCTGGGATTCTTGTGGTCGGGGTGCTGCTGGGCTCATGCGCGGGCGACCCGCCGGAAGTCCCGCTCGGGCCCGACGGGCAGCCGGACCCGGTTCTGGCCGACGGACGTGCCGTCTACGCCAAGCACTGTGCAGCGTGTCATGGGCGCAGCGGCGGAGGCGGGCAGGGCCCGCGCCTCGACGGTGGAGCTGTCGTTGAGGCGTATCCCGAATTCGACGACCAGGTTGCGGTTGTCGCCGACGGCAGCGGTACAATGCCCTCCTTCGTCGAGAGATTGACGGATCGGCAGATTGCGGCGGTCACTCGATACACCAGAGAGGTGCTCGGCTGAGCGGTGTCACACCCCTTGGCCTAGTGTCTTGGCCACGCTCGCTGTTTGCGAAAGACAGCCTTTTGTTCCCTTTGAAAGGCTTGTCTTATGCTTGCTTCCATTCCATCGTCCACCCTCGACGGCATCGACGGTGCTGCTGTCGATGTCGAGGTCCACGTAACCAACGGCCTCCCCGCATTCACCATTGTGGGCCTCCCCGATGCCTCGTGCCGCGAGGCCCGCGACCGGGTCCGCGCGGCCGTCGAGTCGAGCGATCTCAGCTGGCCCATGCAGCGGATCACGGTGAACCTGGCACCGACCTGTGTCCGCAAGGTCGGTGCAGGCCTCGATTTGCCCATCGGTCTCGGGATCTTGGCGGCCTCGGAGCAGATTCCCTTGGAGTCGCTCTCCAGTATTTCTGCGGTTGGGGAGCTGGGGCTCGACGGTTCGCTGCGACCGGTTCCGGGAATCCTTCCGATGGTCGATGTGCTGAAGACCGATCGGGTGATCGTGGCGGCTGCCGACGCCGGGGTAGCGGCGCTCGGCGCCGCAGACCGGGTCCGTCCCGTTCACTGCTTGCGCGACATCGTCGATGCGGTCACTGAGGGATTGCCGTGGCCTCATGTGGAGCCGCCGCGCTGTGAGGAGGAGGTTGCCGACGAGCCGGACCTGGCCGACGTCCGGGGTCAGGCGAGCGCACGCTGGGCTCTGGAGATCGCCGCAGCGGGGGGTCATCACCTGTTGTTGATCGGTCCGCCCGGAGGCGGCAAGACGATGCTGGCCCGTCGTCTTCCGGGGTTGCTGCCAGACCTTTCAGCAGAGGCGGCCCGCCTCGTCACCCGGGTCCACAGCGCTGCCGCGATCCGGCTTCCGGGGTCCGGCCTGGTCCGCCGCCCGCCGTTTCGCGCACCCCATCATTCGGCCTCCATGGCCGCGCTCGTCGGGGGCGGGTCGGGGCGGGTGCTGCCCGGCGAGATCAGCGTGGCCACCGAGGGCGTGCTGTTCCTCGACGAGCTCGGAGAGTTCGCCCCCAGTGTCCTCGACGGGTTGCGCCAACCCCTCGAGGAGGGTGTGGTGCGGGTGGCCCGCAGCGGCGGCATGCGGGAGCATCCGGCCAATGTCCTGCTCGTCGCGGCGATGAACCCATGTCCCTGCGGGGAGGGCGGTTCGGTCAGCTGCCGTTGCGGACCCTCGGCCCGGATGCGTTATTCGCGGCGCATCTCGGGACCGGTCCTCGATCGGCTCGACGTGATGGTGCATGTCGACCGCCCGTCGCCGACAGCACTCCTTGAACGAGAGCCTGGCGAGTCCTCCAGCGTCGTGGCGCAGCGGGTGGCGCGGGTGCGCGAGCTGGCGTTGAGCCGCGGCGCGCGGACCAACGCGGCGCTCAGCCGTGAGCAGCTCGAGGATGCTGCACCGCTCGAGCCTGAGGCGACCGACGTGCTGCACCAGGCCCTGACAGACGGTCGTCTGAGCGCCCGCGGCGCGATGCGGGTCCGTGCTGTTGCGCGCACGATCCGCGACCTCGACGATGCCGGGCCCGCGTTGCGTGCCCGCGATGTCTACTCGGCCATCGGCTTTCGGGTGCGTCCTCCGATGGGCAGCTTCGATGCGTGAAGACACACAGGCTGCTGCTCTCGGCTCGTTGGGAGGGGCCACACCGCTGCGCCTCCACAATCTGCTTGAACAGCGTTCGGTAGGCGAGGCCTTCGAGGCGGTCAACTCGGCTGCGCTCGGCCACGAGGTTGCTCCTGTGGAGGTGCTTGTGCAGTGGCAGCGGGAACTGCGGGGCATTGACCTCAACTCACTGTCGCGCGACCTCGACGCAGCTGGTGCCCGGGTCAGCACGCTGCGCGATCCGACGCATCCGCTCCGGCTCCTCGACGACGTCGACCCGGCGCCGTTGATCTTCTGTTGCGGCACCCTGCCCGATCCACAGCTGCCGCATGTGGCTGTGATCGGCACCCGCCGTGCGTCGTCGATCGGCCGGGAGGTGGCGCGCGAGATTGGTTTGGGCCTGGCGCAGGCGGGGGTGGTTGTGGTTTCGGGCCTGGCGCTGGGCATCGATGGCGAAGCGCACCGGGGCGCGCTGCTCGCCGACGGGGCTGCGCCGTTGGCAGTGGTGGGCAGCGGGGTCGATGTCGTGTATCCGAAGCGTCATCGCGATCTTTGGGCCGGTGTGGCGGCTGCCGGTGCTGTGATCAGCGAGGCGCCGCTCGGGGGGCGGCCCGAGCCGTGGCGCGTCCCCGCCCGCCATCGTCTCATCGCCGCGCTCTCGGAGCTGGTTGGTGTGGGTGGAGCTGTGTCGCTTCCCGGCCCGCAATCGTCTCATCGCCGCGCTCTCGGATCTGGTTGTGGTGGTCGAATCGCGTGCCTCGGGAGGTTCCTTGCTCACCGTTGAACAGGCGATCCGCCGAGACGTGCAGGTGATGGCGGTTCCTGGTTCGGTGCGCAACAAGGCCGCGCAGGGCGCCAATCAACTCCTGGTCGATGGTTGCGCGCCTGCACGCGACGTGGTCGACGTGCTGGTTGCTTTGGGCCTTTCGCAGAGCGCGCAAGCCACGCGCCGCGTCTCAACCGCTGCTGCCGGTGCTGCTGCTGCCGGTGGTGCCGGTGGCGCTGCGGCTGTTGGTGGCGCGACTGCCGTTGGCGGTGCGGCTGTTGGTGGCGCGGCTGCCGTTGGCGGTGCGGCTGTTGGTGGCGCGGCTGCCGTTGGCGGTGCGGCTGGTGGTGGTGCGACTGCCGGCGGTGCCGCGGGCACCACGGCCGATTCTGTGGTTGCCGGGCGGGCGGGCCGCCCCGGCGGCAGCGGCGCGGTTGGCACGAAGGGAGCGGTCGTGCTCGACGCCATCGACGACGGACCAACCTCGATGGACGAAGTCGTCGACCGCAGCGGGCTCGGCGTGCTCGAGGTCTACGCACATGTCGAAGAGCTGGTCGCGGCGGGCCTCGTGGTTCACGACGGCTCGAGGATCAGGCGGCAGTACTGAGCCTGAATCGACCGATGGATTTGTGGGTTTGACGGTTTGGGGTTCTGTGTTGGCCGGACTGGGGTGTGTGGGCTGGCGGGTGTGGGCGCGTGGGGTGTGTCTGCGCTGCGACGGTCCGACCGCGTTGCGATTTGAACGTCGGAAAATTGGTACTTGACAGAGGCATTCGAACGCTATATCGTTTCGTTGTCCAGTGAAGCAACGTTTTCATGGTCGAGTCACGCAAAGGTATGTCAACTCAAGCAAAGGTACAGAAATCATGTCAAGAATAATCAAAACCGTTTCGATATGGCTCCCAGTGATACTGTTAGTAGCCGTATTGACGACGACACCCACCGCCGCCGAGGATTCGGCCAGCGTAGATCAACATCAAGCGGAAATGACGTTCAACGAGGTACTTCCAAAGATCCCGGAGATCAGGTCGCTCTTGGAGCGCACCGCCGCAGATTCGTCAGGTTTGGTCATTGATCAAACGGAGAATGCTGAGAATCTCATCTTGATGACCTCGCCCAACGGTGACACCTTGAAGATTCCCGAAAACAATAATCACACAGTGGACATGTTGCGGAACGACGGGTTTGAATTGTCGGTTGAGATACCGGGCGGCGGCTCGCAAGCTAAGGTCGCTTCTGACGGTTCGGCTATTTTCGAAAATATTGCTGACGATACGGACCTTTTTGTTCAGGCCCAAAAGGACACTGGTGTACGAATGATAGTTTTGATTGCCGGAGCGGACGCGCCTACAACGGTTGATTTTGAGTACACGGTTTCGGGAAACGAGAAAGCGGTGCTTGCTCAAGACGGAAGCGCAGCGATTGTTGATTCTGACAACTTTGTGATTTCTCTGATTGAGGCTCCCTGGGCGTTTGATGCTTTGGGGAACAAGATCCCCGCCGAGTACACAGTTCAGGGAGACACGCTGGTTCTCAACGTTGCTCACGGCATGGCTGCTGCGTATCCGGTGCTCGCAGATCCGGTGTGGACTTGGGGGCTAGTTTCCGGTACAGCGTACTTTTCGCGTAATGAAACGAAGGCAGTTGCAGGAAATATTGCCACGCTATCCCGGTACCTAATTCTGACTCCTCCGCCATTTAATGTACTTATAGCAGCCTACTCTGTTACTATATTTGGTTGGGCTGTATCTGCACTGTGGCAGAAAAACAAATGTCTAAAAGTGAAGTTCGGTCTCACATGGTCATGGTCCGGTCCATCTCCTGGCATCACTCCTGGGCATTATATTTGCAGATAGGTTGTGAACTGTGAACTGGGCTGGCTATATCATTACATCGACGATCTTTGTCATATTCGGTTGCTATGTGTATAAATTCAGCTATACGAAAGCAAGCACTACTGCCCGAAAATGGGGTACACTAGTACTGTTCATCCATTTGTGTGGCGGAGGATTCCATATCCTACGAAACCTGGGCGACTTATACACGGCACCGATAGTGGTATGTTCAACGTGTTTCACGAGCGGCGCGCTCATGTTAACAATTGACTGGTTTAAGGAAAGGCGAGCAAACGATCCCGAATGTATCAGCTAGCCCAGATTTTTCAGTAGTGGGGTTTGCATTGGGGTGGGTGTTCCGAGTCCTGTTCGCCAAAGCACCCCCGAAGCGAAGGACTGCACAGCGACTAGGCCGCTACCCGTCTCGATGATCCCGACGCGGATCTGCCCGACAACGACGAGATTCCCTTGCTGCTGGCGGTCAGCGACAACGGCGGTGAGATGCTTGCCGGTGACACCGCTGAGTTCATGGCCATGTGCTCGGATCCCGCCCAGCACTTCGGGCGGCGCTTCACACCCACCGACTAGGCCTGGATAGAGTCGCTGTTCAGCCACCTCACCGGAGTCCACCCCCACCTCGAAACGCTCAACGACCCCGCCGCCGACCCCAGAGGGCGACTCGAACGCGTCGGTCGCCACCCCACAACTGTGTGCAGTTCCACGACCACGTCGGCTACGTCACCCCCAACGACGAACACCCCCGACAAGGCGACCAGATCCGCCACCCACGCCGACACGGACACCACCAAACCGACGCGCAACGACGCGCCCACCACCGATGGACACCGCCATCTGTTCGGCGGTTTTGGTCCATTTGAGGGGTTGGGGGTTGTGGATCGGGTGCATGGCCCAGTCGTAGTTGTTACACCGTACTGTCACCTTCGGGTTCGCTAGCCCGGCTTTCCTTATACCAGCGAAAAATAAGGATAAACGTGCCGCTCGCGAAACTCGTTGCAAATAGCACTCCCAGTGCCGTGTAGAATCCGGCCGGGTCTCGCAGGATATGGTACACTCCACCACACAAATGGATGAGCAATACTAGTATTCCCCATTTTCGGATATTTTTCTGGGCCTTTTTGCTTGCTTTCGTATAGCTCGCTGTCGTATAGCCGTATATAATAAAATAGCAAGCGTATATGGTAAAGGTCGTGATTAACATAGTAGAGCTAGTCCAATCAAGATGTCTGCATCTTTGCTTGAGGTGACGAAACTATACAATGTTCGAATGTGGTTGTCAAGTACCAAATTTCCTATATGCAAATCGCCACTCGGCGAACCGACGTTTGGCGGGTCCCGTTGACGCGGCGTCGGGTCTAGCGCCACGCCCGGCGACGGTCCAAGCCCAACACCATACAGACCCGGCTGTGGGTCCAGCCAGCCGCGGTGGCGTCGTCGATCAACTCCAACAGCACAGTCTTGGCGGTCCCAGGACCGCTCATCGGTAACGCGTTTTTCCGTGCAAAACCGCCAAATCCACAGCTTGCTCGACCACAGTACGACCAGCCGCTCCACCTCGGCACGCAACGCTACGGCCTCGGCCGCCTCGGCTTTGGACTGACGGGGCTAGCCAGGCTTCGACGCACCCAACGTCGCCACCGCCCCGTCGCGTGCGACAGCCCGCAACCGGGCGATCACCGACCGGCCCACACCAGCCTCGACAGCCGCCTCGGGTGGTGGCCACGGTGATGGTGTTGCAGTGTTGGTTTGGTTTGTCTGATCGTGAAGCGGTGGAAACTTTCGAGTTCGATGCGCGTTGGCGGTATGCGTGTGGGTGGGCGGCCACCTCGTTTGTGTGTCCATAGCTCCCATGCTTGCTCCTATCCTTGGAGCTTGTGCAAAACCCAGGGTGAATCACACCTAGCCCAGATTTTTCAGTAGTGGGGTTGTGTTGGGGTGGGTGTTCGCGCGAGGTGCTCTCCTGGTGTGGGAGAATCAGACTTGTAAGGAGGTTCTGGGGCCACGTCAGGGAGGGCACTCGCATGGTGAAGTATAGTGGTAGTCGGCCGCGGTTGAGGTTTACTGGCGGGGGGCGGGGTTTGGCTGTTCAGGCGGGGGCGCGGTTGTTGCCTGATTTGGCTGACAAGACGGGGTTGACTGCGGCGTTGTCGGAGGCGATGGCACCGACGAAGGTGCGGGATCGGGGTCATGATCGGGGTCGGGTGTTGGTGGACGTGGCGGTGATGATCGCTGATGGCGGGAGGCGATCAGCGATATCGCTGCGTTGGGTCAGCAGCGGGGCCTGTTTGGGGAGGTCCCGTCGGTGTCGACGTTGTGGCGGGTTTGGGATGTTGCGGGTCGCACACCACCACCCGCGGTCGACCGAACCGACGCGTTGTCGACGTTGTGGCGGGTTTTGGATGTTGCGGGTCGCACACCACCACGCGCGGTCGACCGAACCGACGCGGTGT
>JAHQYN010000087.1 GCA_024421085.1 Acidimicrobiia bacterium | reverse complement strand
GGTTCTCGGGCCCACGGTCGCTCTCGGCCCGACCGGCTGGTTCGCCGAACAGGTCTACCTGCCCCGTCTGTCAGGTCCGTACCTCATGGGGGCGCTGGTCTTCGCAGTCGCCGGGCTCGTCGTGCATACCAAGCTGCGCCCCGATCCTCTGATCCTGGCGACGGGCCAGTCCGGGCCCGCGGAGAGCCCGCCAGCGCTCGTGGAACGGCGCAACCTGGACGCGAAACCGAAGCTCGTCGACAGCTTCCGGGCCATCGCACGCCATCAGACGGCTCTGATAGCAGTCGGCGCCATGGCCGTGGGCCAGGCTGTGATGGTGGCAGTCATGACTGTCACTCCGCTGCACATGGACGACGGCGACCACGGGACGCAGATCATCGGCCTGGTCATCAGCCTCCATATCGTCGGGATGTTCTTCTTCGCTCCCGTGGTCGGCTGGTTCGTGGACCGGCTGCCCACCGAGGCCATGGTGGCAGCTGCTGGTGTGATCCTGTTCGTGGGCGGTGAACTGGCATCACACACCGAGCCCGCCGACAGTCTCGGAGTGTTCGTCGGACTGTTCCTGATCGGCCTGGGATGGTCGTTCGCGATGATCGCCGGAAGTTCCCTGCTGACGGGCGCATTCCCCGCACACGAACGGGCGAATGTGCAGGGTGCCGCTGATTTCACGATGGTCGCTTCAGGTGCCGTGGCCAGCCTCGCGTCGGGCGTGATCGTGGAGGCAAGCAGCTTTCACAGTCTCAGCCACTGGGCCGGAGTCGCCGCCCTCAGCCTGGTGGCCGCCGCCCTCTACCCCTTGGTCACCAACTCCCGCCGACGCCACTCACAGACTGTTTCCTAGATGCTGTGCAACAGACCGACTCGTGCTTTGAGAACACTCTTGGTTGCTCTTCTGGTGTTGTCGGCTTGCGCGACCAACGATTCTGCACTGGAGCTCGAACAAACAGAATCACCCGCAACAGTGGAGTCTACCGAGCTGCCGGCGACTGACCCGATAGACACTACTTCGACTTTGCTTGGTGTCGAGACCGGCATGAAAGACAGCGCTGACGATACCCGAGACCAAGGTCTGGTATTGCCAAGACTACTTGATAGTATTCTGATCGATCATCCTTCAAGTCAACAACCGCTTGCCCCCACTGGTGACATGCCTCCTTCAATAATTGCGTCTACGGAAGCTTGTGAAATGGTCATGGTCGACTCGGCGACCGGTGAAAAGACCATACTGTGGAAATACCAATACATCGACACTGCTAGTACGCCATTCTATTATTGTGAACCGCTTCCTGAGGATATTGAATCGATATTGCCGCCAAATTATGAAAGTGGGCCTTCATACATCGAAGATCTCGAATGGATCGACTCGGGGTACATTCTGATCAGCATGTGCTGTGAGCCTGCGGTCGGACGCTTCGAACTCCTTGCGATGCCTGGCAAATCCGAAACCGAAGAATCTCCTCGCCTGGCTCTCCACGGTAGATTCCCGAATATTAGCGACGACGGTTCGCTCGTGTTCGTTGGTTTTGGCACAATCGGGTACGCCGACACCAGGTTCCCCGACGCGGTAAGTGTGATAGAAGAGTTTGGTGTCAGCACCGACGACAAGTCCCATCCAGAAGATCCTCGCTATAAATTCACTGGAGAAGTGAGAAATTATGGCTTGTATTTTAATCCAGATGAAATTTCGTCTGATCTTCGTGGTCATGTTGGTGACGTAAGTTGGCTAGATAATGATCGCATTGCGTTTGACCTCTGGTCTTTCGATCTTGATCTATCGGATTCCGGCCTGTTTTCTTGGATAGGTGTTATTGATCTGACCCAACAGAGCGTTTCGCTGCACTCGCGGAGCCCAGGCTGGTCGAACCCGACCGGCGATGGACTCGGCAACCTTGTGGTGGCCGAACAGTCATGCAACTCTCTCATCGGGACATGTGAACTGGATGGCTCAAGAATCGTGACTGTCGATTCTCAGACGCTTCTACCGGTCCACGAACTTGAGGTGGACGGAGAGATTGCCGACATGGACTTGGTGCGCGGATGGCTGCTGGTCACTCTCACTGACGGCCGGATGGGAACCGTTGACTTTGCGACTGGCGAATTCTCCGTCATCGCCGACGGCATCACCCACGCCGTCTGGATGGACTAGGGGGAGGGGTCAAGGGCCGAGCGCGGCGATCGGTACCAGGGCGACGCCGTCATCCTCGCGGGCTATGCGAAGTCCGGTGTGCGCCTCGGGTGCGTTCACCCCGAACACTGCCAGCAGCTTGGAGGGAGGGCGCTTGCCCGCTTCCTCCGCCCGCCCGGCGAGGAGCTTCAGGACCCGCTTGGCCTTGTCTATCGAAACGCGGTTGCAGCTCAGCTTCACCTCCACAGCAACCCACGACCCGTCGCGATCCTCCACTACTGCGTCAACCTCGAACCCGCTCTCCGCGTAGTAGCGCACCTCGGCATTGTTGGCCTCCGCGTAGGCCCGAAGGTCGCGCATGACCAGCGACTCGAAGGCACCGCCCATGAACTCAGACTCCTCCGCCAGACGGCGGGGGCCGACCCGCAAGACTCCCGTGGCCAACGAAGGGTCGCACAGAAAACGCTTGGGCCTGACCCTCATCGCCTGTTTCGAGGCGGGCTCAAATCCCCACGGCCAACAGTCCTCGCGCACATACACGTTCTCGAAGGCATCCAAGAACGCCGGGAGCGTCTTGCGGTCCAACGGAGGCACCGGCTCACCCGATGCCGTGTCACGAGCCAGTGCGCTGACCGACGCCGCGGTGCCGCTGTTGCGGGCCAGGGACCGCAATACCCGCCGGGCAGTCTCGGTGCTGCGATAAGGAGCCGAGTCGATGCTGCGCCTGACGTCGATGTTGCACATGGCATCCACATACGCCTCGACATAGCTGAGCGCCTGCTCCAATGGCATCTTGCGCGAGGCCGGCCAACCGCCCCGACAAATCGCCTCGGCCAGATCCAAGCGGGACGGGGTCAGTTCCGCAGCCGCGTCCGCAACCTCCCCCCGCAACATGGCGCCCAACGACACCGCACCGTTGGACATGCTGCTCTCGTAGGAGGAGAACGTCCGCAGACGCAGCGACGCGAGCCTGCCCGCGCCGGAGTGGCGGATCGGGTTGTCGGGCAGCGTCGACGAACCGGTCAATATGAACTGACCCGGTGCGCCTGCGCGCCGGTCGCTCTCGCGCCGTACTGCGTTCCACAGCGCCGGGGCAAGCTGCCATTCGTCGACCAGCAAGGGCGGAGCTTGGCCCAACAGAGCACTCAGCGCGCCCGCAGAGGCACCAGTCAGGTCCACCTCGTCCATTGCCAACAACGACGATGCCGCTTGGCTGCCCGTGGTGGTCTTGCCACACCCCCGAGGGCCCTCGATGACGACCGCGGGCGAGTACCGCAACGTGTCCCGCAGCCGGGCATCGAGCAGCCGCGGCAGGTAATGGCCCTGCTCCGTAAGAGTCACACAACCAGACTACCCAATATATTGGGTGGTGACTACCCAATATATTGGGTGATGTACCACATGGCCGCCCGAGCCACTACCTGCGGGTGGGGGGTTGCACGTATTGCCAGCCGAAACGGCCTTTGATGCAGAGGTGGCCGTGGGTCACAGAGTGGTCCGCCGGTGAGGTCACCTTCACAATCTGGTCGTCTTGAGTGTGCAACTCGAGGTTGCAGCCGACGCCACAGAACGAACAGACGGTGGTGGTGACCTCCTGTTCATCAGGCCGCCACTCCCCCGCTGAGCGCATATCGAACTCGGTCTTGAACTGGATCGCCCCTGTCGGACACACACCGATGCAGTTGCCGCAATAGACACAAGCCGAATCGGGCAGAACCGTGTCGAACTCGGTGGAGATCCGTGCGTCGAAACCCCGGCCGCTGACCGCGATCGCGAAGGTGTACTGCGCATCGTCGCCGCACGCCTCCACGCACTTGTAGCACAACACACACTTGTCGTAGTCGCGGATGTAGAGGTCGTCCTGGATCTTCGGCTCCTCGCTGATCCGCTCAGCCGGCAGGTCCGGCTGGTCGTAGCGGTCGGGGTCCGCGCCGTAGTGACGCATCCACTCAGCCAAATCGGTTGCCTGGCTCAAGTCGACGCTCGAGCCCAGGAACTCGAGCACCATCTTGCGGCTGTGGCGAACCCGGGGGGAATCGGTCTGCACCACCATCTGGTCCTCCACCGCACGGGCGCACGAAGGCACCAGGGCCCGCGACCCCTCCACCTCCACCACGCACACCCGACAGGCGTTGACCGGGGTGAGGTTCTCAGCCCAGCACAGAGTCGGCGTCGGGGTCCCGGCCGACTCGCAGGCCATGTGGATCGAAGTGCCCTCAGGAACCGAGACGGCCTGTCCGTCGATGGTCAGGTTCACGCTGACTTCAGTGGTCGTCATCGTGTCCTCCTTCGGGCAACAGGCCAAGGGCAATGGCAGAATTGATGGCAGACGCGGCAGTGTGGCCGAGTCCGCAGATCGAAGCGTCGACCATCACTTCGGCGATGTCGTCAACCAGGCTGCGGCGCTGCGCCGACAAAGACCCCTTCGCCTGGATCTGCACCATCGTCTCATGCTGGCGGACGGTGCCGACACGACACGGCACGCACTGACCGCACGACTCGTTGCGGAAGAACTCGGCGATGCGCACCGCCACGGCGACCATGTCGATCTCGTCAGTGAAAGCCATCACCACACCCGAACCCAGCGTGGTGCCGCGTTCACGCGTGTCCTCCAGTGTCAGCGGCATGTCGAGCGCGTCAGGGCCGACGAACGAGCCAGCAGCGCCACCCATGAGCACCGCGGCCAGGGTGCCGCTGCCCGTCAACGGTCCGGCCAGTTCGAGCACTTCGCCCAGCGTCGTGCCGAACTCGACTTCGTACAGTCCTGGCTTGGAGACCCGTCCGCTCAAGCACAGCAGCTTCGTTCCGGGCGAGCGCTCGGTCCCCCTGCTGCGATAGTCCTCCGCGCCGTTGAGCACGATGTCGAGCGTGTTGATCAGCGTCTCAGGGTTGTTTATCGCGGTCGGCTCGGAGAACAGGCCATGCGTGGTGGGGAACGGCGGCTTGCTGCGCGGCTCGCCCCTGAAACCCTCGAGCGAAGCGAACAGAGCGGTCTCCTCACCACAGATGTAAGCACCGGCGCCACGACGAATCTCGATGTCGAAACTGTGCCCCGAACCAGCCGCGTCGTCGCCCAACAGACCCGCTTCACGGGCCTGGCCCACAGCATTGCGGAGCCTCGCCGTGGCCAACGGATACTCGCCGCGAATGTAGATCCAGCCGTTCTCGGCACCAGTCGCGAAACCTGCCAGCGTGAGCGACTCGATCACCGCGAAGGGGTCCTGTTCCATCACGACCCGGTCCTTGAACGTGCCCGGCTCGGATTCATCGCAGTTGGCCACGACATGCTTGGGCCGCCCCTGCTCCGCGGCGACGGCCCGCCATTTGATTCCCGTCGGAAAGGCCGCCCCGCCCCGACCGGAGAGCCCGGAGTCGGCCACCGCCGTGCACACCGCCACAGGCCCCATCTCAATGGCTCGTGCAAGCGCCCGATAACCGCCGTTGGCCCGGTAGGCGCGCAGCGAGGTGGGGTCGACGACACCGACATTGCGCAGCAGCCGCAGCGACGGGCCACCCTGCTGCGGAATCTTCACGGCAACCTCGACAGCATCAGCCGGGACCGAGTCGGCCTCAACAGCATCAGCCGGAACCGTGTCGGCCGGGCCAGCATCGGCCTCAACAGCATCAGCCGGAACCGTGTCGGCCGGGCCAGCATCGGCCGGAACCGTGTCGGCCTCAACAGCATCGGCCGGGACCGAATCGGGCCTGCCGATTCCCTGGTGGAACTGCGCGGGTGCCCGCTCGCACTGTCCCAGGCAGGGTGAGCGGTGAACATGAGCCCCGCGCGCCTCGAACTCAGCGATCAGCTCCTCGTTGCCAGCGATCTGGCAGGCCGCATCGACGCAGACATGGGTCACATGGGTGGTCTCAGGCCCGAGTTCGGGCTCGTCGAGGCGGAACATCTCATAGAACGTGGCGACACCGTACGCCTCCGCTGGCGGCACCTGGAGCACTTCGCAGACATGGTTGAGGCCACCCGGGCTGATCCAACCCTTGGCGTTCTGCAACCCGTGGAGAGCCGGAAGCAGCAGGTGGCGGTGGTCGCGGCGACGGTGGATGCCTCCATAGACGAGACGCTCGCTCTCGCGCACGACCGCAGTGGGCGTCCCCACGGCAGCGGCGACAGCGGCAATCTCGATCTCGTCGGCTGTGTCGTCGCCGATAAAAAGGTCAGCCATCAGCGAATTCAGTTGCCGAGTCGACGTCGGGCACTGGGGCGTTCACGCGGGTCGAGGCTAGGCGCTCGATCCGCACTGCCGCAGCCTTGAACTCCGCCGTTCCGGAACGGAGGTCCCATTCAGGGTTGGTGAGCTGGTTGATGTCCACCAGTTCGGGGAAGTGGAAGGTCGTGAATGTGAGGCCCCTAGGGATGTCGGGCTGGATCCGCACGCAGGTCTCGACTGAGCCCCGCGGTGAGCACATGCGAACCCGGTCGCCGTCGCTGATTCCGAGCTGTTCGGCATCGGCGGGATTCATGTCGACCCCGTCGCCGTAGCGGATCGGCGAGGCGAACCCTCCCGACTGCACGCCCGTGTTGTAGCTGTCGAGCGCCCGACCGGTGGTGAGCCGGAGCGGGAACTCGTCGCTGAGCTGTTCCTTGGGCCCCTCGTGGTGGCACACACTGAACGGCGCCGGGTCGCGGCCCTCAAGGTCGTCGGCCCACAGCCAGCTGTGCAGAAAGATACTGCCGGGGTCGTCTTCGTCTCTGCACGGCCATTGGAGTCCGCGCTCTGATTCCAGGCGGTCCCAGCTCATGCCGGCGTGCATCGGTGACAGCGAGCGCAGTTCGTCCCAGAGGTCTTGAGGTGTGGGGTCGCCCCAGTCGACTCCGAGACGCTTGGCGAGGTCGCCGATGATGTCTGTGTCCCCGCGGGCCTCGCCGGGCGGTGAAACCGCGGCGCGCACCCGCTGCACCCGTCTCTCTGAGGATGTGACGGTTCCCTCCGACTCGGCCCAGCCCACCGCCGCGGGCAGCACGACATCGGCCATCTGTGCGGTTCGGGTCATCAGGATGTCCTGCACGACGAGGATGTCGAGACCGTCGAGCAGCTTGCGGGCGTGTGCCACGTCGGCCTCTGAGTCGGCGGGGTTCTCACCGATCACGTAGAGGCCCTTGATCGCACCCTGTTCCATCGCCTCGAACATCAAGGTGAGGTGCAGTCCGGCCTTGTCGGGCAGAGACATGTTGTAGGCGGTCTCGAACTTGGCGAGCGACACCGGGTCCTCCACGTCCTGGAATCCGGGGAACTTGTTGGGCAGCGCGCCCATGTCACCGCCTCCCTGCACGTTGTTCTGGCCGCGCAGGGGCACCAGGCCCGATCCCCAACGGCCGACGTGTCCGGTCAGCAGGGCCAGGTTGCACAGCGACAGGACGTTCTCGACTGCGTTGTGGTGCTCGGTGATGCCGAGGGTCCAGAGGATCTGTGCGGTGTCGGCGGTGGCGTAGTCATGCGCCATCTCAGCGATGGCGTGGCCCGGCACACCGGTGATCTCCTCGGCTCGGTCGAGGGTGTATTGCTCGACCGCGGCCTTGTAGTCGTCAAATCCCTGCGTGGAGTGGGCGATGAAGTCGGTGTCGTGCAGTCCGGCGGCGATGATCTCTCGTCCGACGGCGTTCGCCAGCGCTATGTCGGTGCCGACGTTGAGTCCGAGCCAGGCATCCGCGAACTTCGCTGAGCTCGTGCGCCGCGGGTCGACCGCGTACATCCGCGCCCCGTCGCCGAGCCCCTTGAGGAGGTGATGAAAGTAGATCGGATGGGCCTCTCGGGCGTTGGACCCCCACAGCAGCACGATGTCGGTCTGCTCGACCTCGGTGTACGACGATGTGCCCCCTCCCGCTCCGAACACTGTCGCCAGACCGACGACCGAGGGTGCGTGTCAAGTTCGATTGCAGGAGTCGATGTTGTTGGACCCCATGGCGCAGCGCATGAACTTCTGTGCCGCGTAGTTCATCTCGTTGGTCGACTTCGAGCAGCTGAACATGCCGACGGCTTCGCCGCCGTGCTGATCCCGGATCTGCGCGAGACCTTGCGCCGCGCGGTCGAGTGCCTCGTCCCAGGTCGCGGCACGCAGTTCGCCGTTGACCCGCACCAGCGGAGCAGTGATCCGCTCCAAGGGCTTAACGTAGCGGCGACGACGATTGCCGCGGTCGAGTCCCCGTCGGGCAGGTCCCCGTTGAGCGGGTGCCGCTGGTTCTGGTCGGGTCTTCGCTTCGCTGGCTTCTACACCGACGTTGTGCACATCGGAACAATACCGCAATGCGGAACGGGTTTGTCTTCTGGAGGCGAATCACCTGTGAACAATCACCCGCTCCGCACCGACGGCGTGTTCGTGAAAATGTTCCCGTGGCAGCCGGGGTTCGGATATCGTCGCTCAATGCGCTGGTCGAACCTCTTCGTGCCCACCCTGCGCGAGCCGCCGGCCGATGCCGAAGCGGCCAACCACAAGCTGTTGATCCGCGGAGGGTTCATCCGTCAACTGCACTCGGGGCACTACTCGCTGCTACCGCTCGGGCTACGGGTCCACAACAAGGTCGCAGACATCGTGCGCCGCGAGATGGACGCCATCGGCGCCCAGGAGTTCCTGCTGCCGGCCATGCATCCCGCCGAGATCTGGAAGAAGTCGGGGCGCTGGCAGGCGGTGGGCGAGGAGATGTTCCGCCTCGTCGACCGCAAGGGCACCGACAATGTCTTAGGGATGACCCATGAGGAGATCTTCACCGATGTGGCCTCGGAGATCACTTCGTACCGGGCGCTGCCCCAGATCTGGTACCAGATCCAGACGAAGTTCCGTGACGAGCCCCGTCCCAAGAGCGGGCTGCTGAGGGTTCGAGAGTTCGCCATGAAGGACTCGTACTCGTTCGACATCGACGAAGCGGGGTTGGACCACAGCTTTGAGGTCCACCACGACGCCTACGTGCGCATCTTCGAGGCTCTGGAGCTTCCGGCGATCGCCGTGGAGGCTTCATCGGGGGCGATGGGGGGCTCGGGGTCAACCGAGTTCATGGTTCCATCGAGCGTCGGCGAGGACGACGTGGCGATCTGCGGGAAATGCGGCTATGCGGCCAACATCGAACGGGCCAGGGCGCGGTTGGCCGACATCGAGGACCGTGACCTCTCCGAGTTGGTGCGCTTCGCGACACCGGGGGTGCGGACCATCGCCGCGCTTGAGACCATCGAGGGCGGCGCACCTGCGGTCCATCAGATCAAGACCATGGTGATGGTGCTCGACGGTGAGGTGACCTTGGCTCTGCTGCGCGGCGACCACGAACTCGAGGTGCAGAAGCTGGCCGATTCCACGGGCGCGGTCGACATTCGTCCGGCCACTCCCCAAGAAACCTTTGAGCACCTCGGCGCCAACCCCGGGTCGCTCGGTGCGGTGGGCGTCGAGGCTCTGCGGATCATCTGTGACTGGGCCCTCGAGGGTCGCCGGGGCCTCAGCACCGGTGCCAACGAGGACGACTGGCACTGGTCCGGAGTCGACATCGCCCGCGACATCGCCGTTGACGAGTGGACCGACCTGCGCCGGGTCAAGGCTGGCGAACCGTGCCTCGGTTGCGGCTCTCCGCTGGAGATCGTCCGCTGCATCGAGACGGGCCACATCTTCAAGCTGGGGACCAAGTACTCAGAGCCGCTGGGGGCTTTCGTGCTCGGTGCCGACGGCACTCAGAGACCTCTGGAGATGGGCAGCTACGGCATCGGCATCGGCCGCAACGTTGCTGCGGTGGCCGAGGTGCACCACGACGACAAGGGCCTGGTGTGGCCGTTGAGCGTTGCTCCTTTCGAGGTCGTGATCACGATTGTCGCCAGCAAGGACGAGGCATCGGTGACGGCGGGTGAAACGCTGTACGACGAGCTGCGCTCCCGTGGTGTCGATGTGCTGTTGGACGACCGTGATGCTCGTGCGGGGGTGAAGTTCGCCGACGCGGAACTGATCGGCATTCCCTTCCGGGTCACGATCGGGCCCCGCGCCCTCGCCGAAGGGGAGGTCGAGCTGACCCATAGGCCCACGGGCGACACGACCCGCGTGCTGACCGACACCATCGCCGGCTCGCTCACCGCGACCGTCGAGACCGAACGCCACTGAGCACGCCCCTCCACCTGCCTCGTCTGGTTGGGCACCCCGCACACCGTGTCAGCGAACACCGTGTCAACAAACACCGTGTCACAGCGCCGTGGTAGCGTTGCGCCACAACGATCCACTTGAACTCTGAAGGAGCCAGCCATGCCCGACACACCGCCCCCGCCGCCCCCGCCGCCTGATCCCGAATCATCCTCGGTGCCGCCGCCCCCACCCGACCCGTCGTTGCATGCTCATCAGGCGCCGACCCCCGGTTCACCATCCGGTTCAGACACGAGGAGGGGGAACGGATTGGGGATCGCGGGTTTCGTCGTAGCGCTCGTTGGGCTACTGCTCTTTTGGATACCGGTATTCGGCGTGGTCCTCGCCGTGGTCGGCGTCACACTCTCGGCGGTCGGGCTCAGGGCATCTCGGAAGTACTTGGCGCCCCACAAGGGTCTTAGCATCGCCGGGCTAGTTCTCGGCTTGATCGCGCTGGTTGTATCGATCTTGTTCACAATCCTTGTGTTTGTTGTTGCTGATGAATTTATCGACTGTGCAGACATATTGGAGGAGGCTCAAATGGCACCCGCAGGATCCGCGGCTGCAGCAGAGGCCCTTGAACGCTGGGCCGAATGCATCGAAAACTAGCGGTGTGTCGACTCCTAGTGGCGCAAGTTTGAATCCCTGTTGCGCGTAGGAGCTTTCCGTTGTCTGGCATGCCCCCACCTCCGTCGTGCGAACCGCTGCCTCCACCCGGGAGTGCAGCCCAAGGCAGCGAACCGATGCGCGGCCAGACCACAACAGACATCGGTAAGGGCGTCGAGGTCGCCGGAGCCGGGGGCCGCTTACTCGCCCGGCTCGTCGATATTGTTGTCGTCGCCCTGCCCGCCAGCATCGTGGCCAGCGTGATCATCGGTCCCGATGTCGTCGTTGTCGGCCTGACCGGTGGCATTGAGGCCAACCTGACCATCCGTCAGGCCGGTGACACGGCGCAGGTACCGGTTGGGATCAGCCTGGCTGTTACCGCGACCTGGTTGGTCTACGAGGTGTCGATGATTGCTCTCAGAGGCCAGACCCTCGGCAAGTGGTTGACACGGATCAAGGTCATCCGAGCGCACGACAGTGGACCGCCGGAGTGGAGCCATTCACTCCGCCGCTGGGCCCCTGTCGGTGCATGCACCATTATCGGCACTTGGGTTCCGATCGTCGGACTCGTGTCGCTGCTCATCTATCTGTCTTTGGTGTGGGACCAGAAGAGACAGGGGTGGCACGACAAGGCGGCCGCTACTCTCGTTGTCAAGACCTGAACCGAGTCGTTCAGAATGCGTTGTTCGGTATCGCGGAACAAACTCCTATCGTCGCATCAGCCATGAAAACCGAGGAGGACGGCACGGTGGAGGCGGCTCTGCACATCCACGGCCGGCCTACCGCTTCCCCAACCCTGAGCACACCCACGACCTCGGCAACCTGGTGATCAACGCCGCAGCCGCCCTCGCAGAGAACCTCGCCTCCGACTGAGCACCGGATTCGGAACGAGCACACGCCGGCCAGCGACCGGCAGCGTCAACCCACACCACTGAACAGCGCCGGTTGCGTGATCAGGTTGATGTTCGGAGACCGTCCCGCCGAATCCTCGGTGGTACTCGGGGCCGCCCTCAGGGTCCCAGCGAAGTGATCGGCGCCACGCCCACGCCGTCGGCGCGCAGGTAGGGCTGTCCGGTCGATGTGACGACAACGAACGCTGCGGGCGGGCCTGTCACGCTGGTGTCGACTTTGGCTTTCAGCGCCAGGAGCGAGTGCGCGGCATCCTCGATTGCTTGGGGCGTTCCCAGCTTGACTTCCACCGCGATCCACCGACCATCGTCTCGTTCCACGATGGCATCGACTTCGAGACCGGCCTTGTCGCGGTAGTGGTACACCGTGGACCGGTTCGCCTGGGCGTAGACGCGCAGGTCGCGCGTCGCCATCGACTCAAAGAGCAGTCCGAGTGCCTGCCTGTCATCGAAGAGTCCTTCCACTCCGGCACCCAATGCCGCCGCCGCGAGCGACGGGTCGACAAGATGGTGCTTCGGTGCCGAGCGCAACGTCGTTCGTGAGGACAGGCGCCCTTTCCATGCGGGCTGGCTCTCATAGAGGAAGACGCTCGTCAGCGCGTCCAGGTAGACGCTGACTGTCTGGCGAGATGCAGCACCGTCAGTGCCCATGTCAGCTGCCAGTGTCGTGAGGCTGGCTTCCGACGCACTGTTGCGCGCCAGCGAAGCCAGCAGTCGGCGCACGCTGAGCGGACTGTGGCGGGTGCCGCTGGCCTTCGGCACGTCAACCCGGGATACTTCGTCGAGATAGTCGCGAGCATAATCCTGCGCATCGCGGGCCGCCATCTGTTGGGTGAGCGGCCAACCTCCTCGCAGCAGCCAGTCGATGATGTTGCGCAGTTCGCTTTCTGGCGTGCCGTCGCCGCCGGAACGCGGTCGGTATACGGCCTCGAATTCGCCTTCGAAGAGCCGTGACAAGCTCATGGTCCCGTTCGACGCGCCGCTCTCCCACAGCGACATCGGCCGCATCCGAACACGTCCCATCCGGCCCGCGCCGGAATGGGTCGTGATGTAGTCTGCCGGTTGCGCCGACGCGGAGAGTATGAAACTCCCGGGACGGCCCAGACGGTCGCTCGCTCGCCTCACCCGGTCCCACAACCCGGGCACAAGCGGCCACTCGTCCAGCAACATCGGGTGCGGTCCGCCCAGCAGCGGCAGCGTTCCTTGTGCAGCATGGCCCCTTGCCGTCTCATCCTCATCGAACAGCACTTCGCTCGCTGCGAACTGCTGGGACGTGGTGGTCTTGCCACAACCGCGGGTACCTTCCACGAGCACGACGGGAGTCGAGCGCAGCTTGCCTGCTACCTGGTCGTCGACCACCCGAGGCAGGTACTTGTGCATTGACCCACCCTACCCTCTGACAGCTTGAAATTTGACAATTTGGCACCCTTCCATCTAACACTTCGGCAGCGATCTGTCTAACAAAATGGCACCAACGGGTCAGCCGACCGCGCTGCTCGTGCGAGGGTGAAGTTCGCCGACGCCGAGTTGATCGGCATT
>JAHQYN010000005.1 GCA_024421085.1 Acidimicrobiia bacterium | reverse complement strand
GGTGGGTGCGTCCCACCCAAAGGGGTTGTCCTTTGCCGTCAAACACGATCCCGGTGACCGCGGCGGTGCAGATGAGCCGTTCGAGCACGGTCTGCGGTAACGCTTCACCACCAACGATCTCAGCGACGCCGGTGGGATCATCGCCGCGGAGGCGTTCGATGTCGGCTATGGCGATGAGCTGATGCCTGGTGCTGCCCGGCTTGCGACGCGCCGGGTTGGTCAACAACGCGACGAACGCGTCGGCCATGCGTTGCGGGACTGTACGCACATCGTCAGGAGAACCGTCGCGGCCACCGTCGCCGCGCCACAGACGGTCATACTCAACATCGATCGCTTTGCGTACCTGTTGGTAGCTTACCGGGTCGAGCTTCGCGAACAGTATCCCCATGCCCTCATCGTCGACCCAATGCTTCAACGACCGGTCGCGGCGCTGCCGTTCATAGCGTCCGGTGCCGTTATCGGGCTGGTTGCGGTTCACCCACCGCCGCGACTGCTCAACGAACGCGTCCACCGAGGATTCCTCAGCAAGACCCGCCAGTTGATCGTTGACTTGCTGAGGCGAAGTCTTGACAGCCGCGCTCACAGCCACCTCAGCATGCTCTGTAGTGATCTTGCCTTGAGCCAACGACTCCGCCAACTTGGGCATCTCAACAAGCCCAGCAGCAGTCCTGGCGACCTTGTTCGCCGCCCGCGTCGACATGCGGCCCGCTTCGCGCAGGACCGTCTTGGAACTCACCCCGCCGTCATCAAGAGCCTCGATCTCAGTCGCGCAACGTGCCTGCAACGCACCCATCGCCGCCACCACCCGCCCAGCACCCGCAACCAGGCCTTCCAACTCGGCACGCGACAGCCCAGCAACCGCCACCCCCCGAACCTGCTGAATCATCGAATCGAACATGACCACAACCTAACAACAGGGTACGACACTACACCAAACACACCACCCGGACACGGCCCTACGCGGTCAAGGATGGAACCAGCGCGGTTCTCCGAGGGATCCCCCAGAATCAGCGCTGACCGCACCCTCACCCCGACCTAAAACGCGAAGCCCCCGATTTCTGGCCCAAGGGCTTGGGGTGATCAACGTTAATGATCCCGGTGACATCTACACCCACCAGCTTGTCGCCGTACGTGTCGGGGCACAGATCGAATGCACGAGATGCACTCTCGGTGACTGGGACTGAACCGAGCTAGGCGGCTTCGCTGGTGTCGCCGTTCGACTCGGGTTCTGTCTGTGACGGCGATTCGATCCCGAGGTGGCCTTCAATGCGTGCCAGCCGTTCACGGGCGTCACTGAGGCTGGTTACGACCTTGTCGAGCTTGCCTTCCTGCTTGTCGAACCGCTTGTCGAACTTGGCTTCCTGCTTGTCGAACCGCCTGTCGATATCCGCCACCAGCTTCTCGGTCGACTGGGCGATGAGCGAGCGGGTTTCGATGCGGGTCTGGAGGTTGTCGCGGTGTTGTAGCCGGATGGAGGTGATCATCAGCGTGGTGAGGGTGGCGAACATTACGCCGAACGCGGCGCCGAGGATCACCAGCACCTGTGTGTCTATCGCCGGGCCCGCCATCGTCTCCATGCGGCGAACCTACACCAGCGTTCAGCACAGCACAACCTGAAACGACATGATACTCATCATTAACGGCGTATGAGCCATTCGGAGACAAGACCATGGAACCACACCGACCAGGCGCGACGCCTCGTTACGCTATTGAGCAAGTTTACTCAATAGCGTAACGAGTGGGTAGTTCTACATCTATGTTTGGGCAGGTCAGCTGGGGTGTTCTAGCGCCGAGGATGGCGCCGACGCTGTATCTGCTCTGGGGTTGCCCGCAACCGACTCTGCTCGGAGGGCTGTTGCTTGGCAAGGGACGGGAACTTTCGGACAGTGTCTGTCGTCTAAGCGGATATGAAGGTGTTGGCGTCAATCTTGGCTGTGGCAGTGCTGGCCGTCGGATGCGGCCGTGCCAATTCCGAGACGCCCGCGTTTGTCGGGCCGCTGGATGTGATCCCCGACCTCGATGTGGAGGATCCACTCGTGAGGTGTCCGGGCACGCGTGCAGTGCGTTACTCGCGGATGATCGACCCGCCCTCAATCGACGAGGTCGACCACCCAGCGGTGGACGCGCTGAGGGCCTTGCTCGACGCCCCCGAAGTCGAGCCCCTGCCCCCAGGACGATGGGTCGTCATTCCGCTATGCGTGTAGCGAACAACACAGTCCGCCCCTGCCCCCAGGACGATGGGTCGTCATTAGCATCGGCGACGACAGCGCCGAGTTCGCGACTCTGGCCGATGACAGCTTCTGGGTCGCCGCTATCGACCGCCAAGGCGACAAGTGGGTCCGCACGGGACAAGCAGCTTCCGCCGGCCCGTGCGAACCGGCCGTCCCGCTTCCAGCCGGGCTCGGCCGGGTCGAGGTCCGCCTCGACCCCGATTCGATGCCCGGCGCCGCCGACACGACCATCGACCTCCTGGTCACCGAGCGAGGATGCGCCGACGGACGCGAGATGGGAGACGCGCTCAAGGGTCCCCAGGTGATCGAGACCGATGTCGCGGTGCTGGTGGCGTTTGCTGTCATCCCCGTTGCCAGCGTTGCCACCTGCCCGGGCAACCCGTCGACCTCGGTCACCATCGAGTTGTCCGATCCGTTGGGCCGACGAGGGGTGTATGACGGGCTCTTCTTCCCGCCCAAGCCCCTTGTCACAGTTGCTGGCCACTGACGCCTACGGAGCACCGCGAGGGGGAGTCCCTTCAAGTGGTGGGCCTTTGTGTTGATCCTCGGTGACGGTCGCCAGCTGTGACCCCGCGGAGAAGCCCGCCGAGCAAGAGCAGTGTTCCCACTTCGGGTTGTCGCCTACGAGGGTCATAGGTTGCCATCCTAAGTACATGCCCTCATGCCTAAAGACCGGGACGACCATTGAGACCGTGGGGAACCGATAGGCGAGGCGCGGGGAAAGGGACTGTCACACGCCTCGTTCAACATAGTTGTATTGGTCACCCGCTTCCGGCACGGGTCCGCCTGTTTCTCGGCCCACTGTCTGCCGCTGTGCTGCGTAGATGAAAAACATTGTGTTAGTTGTAAACTGATTGGAAAGGTATGATCGATCCATGCTAGAACATTCGGCTATCGTGGCAGTAGGTCTGAAGCGAGTTCTCGAAGACGAGGGAGCGACCCGTGAATAGCAACCCAATGACGAGTGCAAACGGGGCCCGCCAAGGGAGTCCAGCCCTGCGCAGGATTGAATTGGGTTCACCGACAGGCCTGTCGACGGTTGTGGCGGCGGTGCCGCCACAGCTTCTCGACCGTGTCGCTGCCCAGCCCCAGCGAGGGTTTCCGGCGATTGCGAAAGAACCCGAAGCGTGCGCGGCGATCACTCGGGCCGTTCAGAGTCTCCCGAGCGCGCATGTGATCCAACTTGGCGACAGCCGGCGCTTGGAACTCGCGCCAGAGAGCATCGAACTCGTGGTGACTTCTCCTCCGTACTGGACCCTCAAGGAATATAACGATCAACCTGGTCAACTCGGCCAGGTTGCAGACTACGAGGAGTTCTTGGACGGACTCGACGAGGTGTGGCAGCACGTCCATCGTGCCCTCGTGCCCGGCGGGCGGATGGTCGTCGTTGTCGGGGATGTCAACGTGTCACGCAAGGCGTTCGGACGGCATCTGGTGTTCCCGCTGCATGCCAGCATCCAAGAACGCTGCCGCAATATGGGATTCGACAACCTTGCGCCGATCATCTGGCACAAGATCGCTAACGCGAAATACGAGATGGGAGCTGGCGGATTCTATGGCAAGCCCTACGAGCCGAACGGCGTCATCAAGAACGACATCGAGTACATCCTGCTGCAGCGCAAACCCGGCGGTTACCGCAAGCCCGAGTTGGCGACGAGACTCATGTCCATTATTCCAGCCGAAGAACATGCAGACTGGTTCCAACAGATCTGGCGTATCACCGGGGCGTCGACGCGAAACCACCCGGCACCCTTCCCGCTCAGCCTTGCAGTGCGTCTGATCCGCATGTTCTCGTTCGTGGGAGACACCGTCTACGACCCATTCCTCGGAACTGGCACCGCCTCTGCTGCGGCTGCGATCTGGGGACGCAACAGCATCGGTTGCGAGATCGACCCGGCCTACTTCGCGCACGCTGCCTCGAGGGTGCAGGACACCATCGGGGCATCGAGCCAGTTGACCTTGGACCGTTCGGCCTGAATCGTGGCTGGATTGCCGGATCCCACGGGTCTTGCCTTGGTGGACCAGATCGGAGGGTCAGCCACTCCGACTATTGAGGAATACTGCGCTGCCTCGGCCGAATATATCAGAGGCGCGTCAAAGGTCGGCAAGCAGAAGAGTAAGGCGGCCCAGATCCGGCTCTCTAGTGGTTTGTCTAATGCGACCCTCGCCAGTCTCCGGGCAGCAGGGCTCAGCCTGCACGGCGCCGTTGCGGGTGAGCGGACAGTTGGCGGAGGTCTGCGGAGTGCAAAGGCCGACGTCTCGGAGATCACCGAGACGGATGGCTTGAAGTTGGCCATCGAGATCAAACCCGCCCATTTGGCCGTGGGTCGCGCTATCTGGAACCGTTTCGGTGACATCCGGACGTTCGCGGTCAACGTTCACCTCAAGTTTCCGTTTGCAGTTGTCGGCGGCATTCTGACCTTGCCGACCACGGAGCGGGTGCGGTCAGGGCATGACGACGATTGGAAACCGACTACACACCTGATTGAACGGGCGATCGGCCGGTTCACGCGTGCAGGCGGACGACAAACCGAGGGCGACGCGCCACACCTGCTTGAGGGCATCGCGGTCGTTGTGTTTTGTCAAGAATCGGGGCTCATTGATCTCGAACTTCCCGCCGTCGGTAGCGGTCTTCGATGGGAGGAGTTCATCGACCGAATGGCCACGGCATACGACGCCCGTTTCGGCGAGGATTGATAGTCAGAGAGCGAACCATCCAAAGACTCTTGGATTTCGCGACTTGGTCGATTGTTTTGGTTCACTGTCGGATAGGTCCCGCGCGTGAGGTCTTATCCATTAGCCCAGATTTGTCAGTAGTGGGGTTTGTGTTGGGGTGGGTGTTCGCGCGACGTGCTCTCCTGGTGCGGGATAATCAGGCTTTGTCAGAAAGTTCTGGTCCACACCGAGGGGGCACTCGCATGGTAAAGTATATTGGGAGGTGGCCGCGGTTGAGGTTTACTGGCGGGGGGCGGGGTTTGATTCACCCAGGGTGAATCACTGGCCGCGCTCAAGTCGATCCGGGCCCGCCACGACGACGGCGAGTGGATCTATGTGATCCTCGACAACCTCTCGGCTCACAAGGGCCGCGCCGTGCGCAAGTGGGCACAAGACAACAAAGTCGAGTTGTGCTTCACCCCGACCTACAATTCTTGGGCCAACCCGATCGAGGCTCACTTCGGGCCGCTGCGCGAGTTCGTGTTCAACGACTCCCAGCACCCCAACCGCTGACCCGTCGGCTGCACGCCTACCTGCGCTGGCGCAACGCCAACGCCCGAGACCCCGACCTGCGCTGGCGCAACGCTGCGAACGCGCCCGAACCCGAGCCGATAAAGGCCACCGCTGGGGCCGACCACTCCCATAAGCAGCATGAAACACCACGCGCGCAAGCGTTTGTTGACACCGCACTAGATCCCTGGTATACATCCATTCCGTGAAGATGATCGTCAATGCAGATCGACCGACGAGAACCAGGTCGTACCCCGAGAGGATCCCGCAACACGTTCTGAACGACATCGACCACCATCAACGGGAACCAGGATGAGCAACATAGGAGAACCAAAGAGCACGTCAGACACCACAACCCGCATCAACCGTGTCTCGAACAAAGCACACGCTGCCCTGCTTGATCGGGAAATCCCACCCCATCTTCTGTCTGGAGTCTTAGAAGACCAGCTGCTAGCACGCGTAACGCTTGCGATGGCAGGCGATCCACAAGCCGGGGCGTCTCTTCGCTCAGACGGGGGCGGCAGCAAGGCGCTGTTGGTGGCCTTGAACTCTACTGACTGTGCTCGGTCCGCGCTCGCCGCGTTGCTCTATCCCGATGTAGCGCGCGCTGCTCTGCGCCTTGCTGAATCCAACCCATCTGGCCGGGAGCGTCTCGAAATGCTTCCGACGTCGGTTGATTCCATTGACGTGTGGATATCGTTATCTGCACCGCAACGCGGATTTTCTAACGACCGCGCTCACTTCAAGAGACAACGGGCTAGTCATGCCAGGTTCAGCCAATGCGCCCGTGAGACCCTGCCTGTGCTGATAGAGAACATGGAGGCAGCAGCTTGGGCTTTGAGCGCACCTGGATGTATTCGCGATGCTTTCGGTTTCATGGATGGGAGCGAACCAGGCGACACGACTCCACTGGCGGTCCTAGCCGCCATGTCGGCACCCCACGCGATTGCCGCCGTGTTGGGCACCCCAGAGAACTCCTTGGAGTTGGTGAACGAGGCCCGACTAGCGGGACGCTCAGCAGGCGCTCGCATGAGACAAGAAGCGACGTATTCACAACAGCCAGTTCTCGGTACAGCCGACCACGGGGAAACCAGTCCCGCCATGACCAACGCGATACCAAAACCGGGTGACGGCGAGTTCTGCAAGGTCGTCGAGACGCTGTCTTTATACGGCTGGGAGGATTCGGTCCGGTTTTTCAGTTGCGCTGCTAAGGTTGCTGCGCTCGAACTCCATCGACGGCACCGCGCTGAACAAGGCGAACGTCTTGAGGTCATCACAGACTCGTCGATTGTGGACGCGCATTTGGGTTTCGGCGAAGCGACCTATGCTGACCTTTCCACCAGGGATCTGATGGAGCAAAGAGCACAGCTGCAGTGATTGTTCACGGACGGCCTGGACATCCTGCGAGGACTAGTTGACGGTGACTGAGCGACTCCCGTGGGCGATGGCAGCAATAACCTTAACTGCGGCGGTTGTGTTGACAATAGTGTTGATCTACCCGCCGAACGACACCACCACCGGTGACGAGATCAGCGCGTTGCGGCTTCGGGTAGCTGACCTAGAAACCGACCTGGAAGCGTGGTCCGACGAGGTGAGGGGCTGGTCTGTGCGCATAGAGGAACTAGAAGCCGACATTGACTGCCTGAACAGCGACGAACTCGGGATCCTTGGCGAGGCCGACCAGTTGGCTGACGCGAATCTCTGTGAACGGCTCGGTGTCGATTAGATGGGGTGGAGAAAAGACCGCGCTAAACGGCGAGCTATCAACAAGCTGCTTGCTGGAATGCTTGAAGATGGTTGGGCTGAGATCGACCGGGTGTTCGGCGATGGAGAAAGCCCACAGAAACTCGAAGCCATGGAGGCGTTGCACCAATCAGTCCTTGAGATGCAACGCAAATTGCTTGCGGCCGACGCATATTCGTCTATCCGGTCTGAGTTCTGTTCAGCGTTCGGTATGACAGAAGCCCAGTTCGACACCGCTGTGCGAGAAGCAGGCGAGCGGAAGTGCTGATGGCGTCGGCGGACTGCCGATCAACCGTTCACAGACGACCCCAAGAAACGTTGGAACCGTGAACCCAACAAAGACACCTGATTCACCCCGGGTTTTGTGCAGGCTCCAAGGATTGGAGCGAGTATGGAATCTATCGACACACAAACGAGGGCGGTGGCGAGGTCTCGCCGCTACTCTGGTGAGAAGAAAAAGCATGCGGTGCGGATGGTGTTCGCGCAGACTCGAATAGCTTCGGCTGGTTCGGTGGGGTTGGTGCTTGCGCGCATGGCGGTTTGCAGCGTGCGTGCGGTGCGTTCGGGGCAAGGGGCGCTCAGGGTGTCGACGGCCGGGTCGATTTCTTGTTGGGTCACCACCAGGCGCTGAAGGAGACGCGCTCGGTCACGGAGGCCGGTTGTGAGCGCGGGAACCAGGCGAGTTCGCGGCTGCTGCCAGGGGCGGCCGAATGGCTTGCGACGCCGTCTAAACCGGCCTGGTAAGCGGCTGTCCCGATCGGTTGGAAGACGCTGTGGGCGACAAGGTTGTCGGCGCTGTCGAGCGGGTAGGTGGTCGGCGGGCCGACCGCGGTCACCCCCTTATCGGAGAACGCGTCAAGGGCCAGACCTTCGGGCACCTTCACAACGATCAGCACCGGCGCCTCAGTCGGTTCGAGGTCCTCTGGCCCATAGGGCAGGCCCGCGAAACGGCCAACGACGTTGTTGCGGGCAGTGAGCACGTCAACATTGAGATACAAGCAGGCGACACCGGGCGGGTTCCAGCGCTGCCCCGACACAGCGGCGTGGTGCGCGTCAACGGGGTCGTCCCAGCGGGGGATCCGCGACGCGGTAGTAGGTACCGCCTACCGCTACGCTGCGCACGTCATGCGACGCGTGCGTAATCGAAGCTCGCCCGCACCGACTCCAACAGTTCGCGGTGGTCGCCGTCGGTGATCATCTCAAGCATGCTGCGGCCACCGTACGCTTCGGCGGGTCGGCGTACCACAACCGCGGGCATGCCCTCACGCAGGCGGTGCCTGAGAATGTCGGCGATCTCAGCGAGCGTGCCTATGCGGTCGAGACGCTCGGTCGGGGTCCCGGACTGAAGCCACTTGTCGACGGCCTGGCGGGTCACGCCCATCATCCCCGCGACGTCGCTGCTTGTCAGCGCTAGCGTCGCCATCACCCGCCTCAACGGCTCATCGACGCGGCGTTCAAACTCGATATCGGCCAACGTCACCACAACACGGTGCAACACGGCTCTGTCCAGACCGGCACCGCCGCGCCTAGGCGGGCGGGGCAGCCCGCCAACGAGGAACCTGATCCGGTCCACCAATGCGGTAAGCACTCCCGTGCCGTCGACGGTCGGCGCCGTCCACAGCAGTTCCGCCGCGTTGTCGCGCAACAGGAAGTATCCCGTAGCGGCCCGCTCGGCGATGTCGGGATCTGTCGATGGCAGTGCCGTAAGCCGCTGGGCGGCGCCGTCCACTGTCATCCAGTAGTGCAACAGCACCGGCCGGTTGCAGCCCGCAGCAATCGCGGGAGCGATCTCGTCCATTTCGGCGACGAACCCTGGAACCGCTTCTTGAGCGGCCCGGGTCGCTGTGTCGGGGTCCCGACCGAGGAGATCGTCAATGGTCGCCACAACACAACTATACGACGGTTGCAACCTATTAGCAACCGATTCGCAACCTGACAGGGACGCTGAATTGGTTCCATCTTGTGTGGTCTTGGTGGAGCTGGAGGGAATCGAACCCTCGTCCGTCGGGTGGTTGCCCGCCGCGCTACGACCATTCCCGTGGGTGTGGCTCATGGCTGCCACGCTCCCGGGTGAGTTGGGCCCAAGGGCCCGCCACCAGAACTTTCTCCGGCGTCAGGGGTCTTTCCCGTCAGTCAGCGGTCTCTCCCTGCTGTCCACTACCGCTTCTGGTGCCAGGCTGCGGCAGTGTGGCCCCGCGTGCCATTGCTGGTCGCGATGATTCTCTGCCTACTGACTTATCAGGCGGCGAGAACGAGATCGTCCGTATCGGCGTCTCTGTTGGTGCCCCGTTTTGGGAGTCTGAGCAACTCCGGTCGCACGTCGGCACATCCCGGTCCCAACGTCGAAACCGATCAGCCCCTTGTGCATGTTGTCGATTGTCAAAATGCGTTCCCCGACGAGACCCCCTGAGAAGGCCTCCCCTGGCGAGGATGCCAAGCGTAGCCCGGCCCGACGACACATGCCGCAAAAAAGACCGATGCATGTGTCCCCAACAGTGAGTCGATGCGTTACCGTTTCCCTATGTCTGAGCCCACACCGGTCACCGACTGGACCACCGACTACGACATCAGCGACCCACGTTACATTGAGGATCCCGTGCCGATCTGGCGGGAGATGCGCCAGAAATGCCCGATCGCCCATACCGAACGGCTCAAGGGCTCCTGGAACCCGACCCGCTTCGACGACATCCGCGCGCTGGCGAAAATGGTCCCTGAGCTGTCGTCGCGGGCGCCGCTGGTGATGCCGCCGCCGCCGGACTTCCCCGAACAGACGCTCTACGAACAGCAGATCGCGGCGGCGCCGATCACCGCCGACCCCCCGATCCACACCTGGACCCGCCGCATGATCCTGCCGGCGTTCTCGCCCAAGACGGTGAATCGTTACACCGACTACACCGAGGAGCTGGCGCATTCGCTGATCGACGGCTTCATCGCCGACGGGGAGTGCGATGCTGCTGTGGACTACTCACAGCAGATTCCGCCGAGGGTCATCGCCCATCTGCTGGGTGTCGATCCGGCGATGGCCGACACGTTCGTCGGCTGGGTCAACGACCTGCTGGGCGAGGGCCTGTTAGACCCTGAGAAGCGAATGGCCGCCCGTGACGCTCTGCTTGGCTTCCTCGGAGTCGAGGTCCACGAGCGGGTCGACAACCCCAAAGATGATCTGCTGACCGAACTGCTCCACATGGAGCCGTTCGACGAAGACGCCGAGATCACCCCGGGGGTCGTCATAGGAATCGCCAACCTGCTGGTAATAGCAGGGATCGACACGACCTGGAGCTCCATCGGGTCCGCCCTGTGGCACCTGGGGACCAATCCGGACGACCTCGCCCGTCTCAACGCCGAACCCGAACTGCTGCCTACCGCAGTGGAGGAGTTCCTGCGCTACTACGCCCCGGTAACCATGGCCCGGATTGCCGATGCCGATGTCGACTACGGCGGGGTCAAGATTCAGCAGGGCGACAAGGTGCTGATGAACTTCCCGGCGGCATGCCATGACCCCGAACATTTCGAGGATCCCGACGAGTTCATCATCGACCGCCAACGGAACCGCCACGTTGCGTTCGGATCGGGGATCCACCGGTGTGCGGGTTCGAACCTTGCCCGCTTGGAGATGAACGTTGCGCTGCGAGTCTGGCTCGAACGGATTCCCGAGTTCCACGTCAGCGACCGCGACTCCATGAAGTGGGCGGGCGGTCAAGTGCGAGGCCCGAGAATCATGCGGGTCTCGTTCCCTGCGGGTGCGCCCCGCCCGTAGACGAGGAGGATCAATGGCCGAGGCATTCACCGTTGACTGGACGGAGATGGCTGACGGAACCGCCGAGGACTACCGCCGTCTCGACAGACGGTACAGGGAGCACGCTGCACAGACGCTCGTTGAGCATCTGTTGACCACACTCCGTCTGCTCGAGGGTCCCACGCTCGGGTATCAGATCGACCGGGAGCGCCACAGCCGCCAGTCCGCCACCCGGGCGCTGCGCAACGGAGAACCCGACGAGTTCGTGGCCGCGGCACTGCTCCACGACATCGGCGACGTGCTCGCCCCGGCGAACCACAGCGACGTGGCAGCGGCGATCCTCACCCCCTACGTGAGCGAAGAGACCACCTGGGTGGTCCGCCACCACGGGCTGTTCCAAGGCTACTACTACTTTCACCACCTCGGCGGTGACCGCGATGAGCGCGACCGTTACTGCGAGTCGCCGCACTTCGACCGCTGTGTCGACTTCTGCGCGTCCTACGACCAGAACTGCTTCGACCCCCACTACGACGATCTCCAGGTCGAAGACTTCGTCCCACTGCTCAACGAGGTCTTCTCCCGAACCCCTCGGTCCTGGGATTGAAACGGCCCGCTGTGATGGACTCGACCGTCTCGTACCCGGAGCAGTCGCCTGCCGACCCGACCAGTCTGAGACCAGCCGCGCCGGGCCCTCCCGAGTCGGACCGGTGGTTCAAGGCGACGCTCCCCAGAGAGACCCTCACCCGACTCAGCCGCCGGACCGACGGCGAGGCGTTGCGCCGCATCGCTGCCTACTTCGCGCTCCTGGGCGGACTCGGTGCGCTCTCGGTGCTGCTGTGGGTCAGGGGGTCGTGGTGGTTCCTGGCGATCTACGGGGCCTACTGCTTCGTGTGGTCGTTCTCCAACGCGACCGGCCACGAGGCCTGCCACTACACGCCGTTCCGCCAGCTCTGGTTGAACAACGCCCTGCTGTACACGAACTCCTGGATGCAGAACTGGGAGCCGGTCACGGTGCGCTGGGTCCATGCCCGGCACCACACCTACACCTCGATGGTCGGCGATGATGCCGAGTACCTGCTGCCCAACCCCATCAAGCGACGCGACCTGGCCAACCTGGTGCTGGGCACCAACCATTTCTGGAACTACAACAAGGAGCTTGCGCAGCTCGCATTCAAGCGTCCGAACGACTCGATCCGCGAGGCAGTGCCGGAAGACGACCTGCCGCTCACGGCCCGCAATGCCAGGGTGTTCCTGGTGTTGTACGCGACCGTGATCGGGTCCTGCCTCGTGCTGTGGACCCCGCTGCCGGCGGTGATGCTGATGCTTCCCCGGGTGGTGGGCGAGCCGATGCATGGAGTCCTGCGGGCCCTGCAGCACGGGGGACTCGAGACCGAGGCAGCAGACCATCGCCGCACCACCCGCAGCATGTGTGTGAGCAGGCCGCTGCAGTGGCTCTACTGCAACATGAACTTCCACATCGAGCATCACATGTACCCGATGGTGCCGTTCCACGCGCTCCCGGAGTTGCACACCGAGATCAAGGATCAGCTCCCGGAGCCGACCCCTGGAGTGCGGGCCGGGATGGTGGAGATCGTGACGACGATGCGCCGCCAGCGCACCGACCCCGACTATCGGCTGCCGAACCGCGTCCCCGCCGGCACCGCTCCGCCGACCCAGCCCCGCCCCCGTCCCGCCCCGCCGGCCCCCGCCCCCCCCCCCCGCCGGCCCCGACCAGCACCCCGCGCCCCCCCCGCCGCCGCCCCCGGCCGCGATGCCCCCGCCCGCGGCTGGTCCGGTCGACGTTGATCCGGCTGTGATGGCCCCGGCAGCGGTGGACCGGGCGGCTGGTCCGGTCGACGTTGATCCGACCGGTGTCGTGTTGTGCGACGTGGACGATGTTCCCTTGGGCGACGTGTTGGGCGTGGAACGCGGGGGAGTGCGCTATGCGGTCTGCCGGACTGACGACGGTGCGGTCTATGCAGTCGACGACACCTGCACCCACCACTCGGCGCGCCTCTCTGAGGGCGTTCTCGTCGGCTGTGAGATCGAGTGCCCGATGCATCAGGGACGTTTCGACGTCACCAGCGGAGAGGCCACCCGCCGTCCCGCCCGTGAGCCCCTGCGCACCCATCCGGTGGAGGTCGCCGCCGGGCAGGTCCGCCTTCCCCCGCCAGCACCGGATTCACCTGCTGACGCCCCAAGCGGGGGGCGCGCCCGCGGGGGGATGCCCCCCTTCCCCCGCCAGCACCGGATTCACCTGCTGACGCCACAACCGCACGTCGAGACGTCGGCACTGCACGTGCGAATCAGCGCCCGCGGCCAGATTCCTGACTGAACCGCCCGGATAGTGGCGATGTCGAGAAGTTCTCTGGCGATCACCTCGCTCGGTTCGAGGTCGGTCGAGCGGCGTTTCAAAGCCCGCGGAACGAGACGTCAGCACTGCGAATCGCAGCGTCGAAACGCCGCAGTGGCCGCGCAACGTTCCCTGCACCGGCGGGATCCACCGGATTGTCACACATCGTCGCTACGTTTCGTTGGCAGCCGGAGCGAGAGGCGCACCGGTCAAAAGGACGCTCGGATGGATCGCAAAGCACGGACCCGTGAGACCACAGTCAACGACTACTTGGCCGCCGCGCTCAATTCCAAACATCCGCGTTGGTCGGTGGAGGCCGAGTCGACGAGGGTGCTCGCCGACCACCCCTCCAAGGCACCGGACATAGTCGTCCGGATGCCCGGGGGAATGTCGGTGATCCTCGAGACCGAGTATCTCCCTGCCGCCACGGTGGAATCAGATGCTTCCGGTCGTCTCGGCAAGAACCTTCTTGAGACGGGCGAAACCGTCGAGCAAGTCGTAGCCGTGCGACTTCCTGAATCCCTGAGCCGGGCGCCGCAGGCTGAACTGGCCGCGGCGATCGCTCAAGAGGACTTCGACTACTGCCTGCTCATCGGGACCCGCCCCGAATCGCCCGACAGGTTCCCGTCGGCCGGTTGGATCAACGGTGACATCGATGCGCTGGCGAACCTGGTTGAGGCGATTGCCGTCTCAGAACGCCAGTTGTCGCAGGCAGCCGGCGTACTCGAAGGCGGTGTCTCCCAGGCGGCAGGGACTCTGCGCGAACTCCTGTCGGAAAACCGGATGTCGGTGCTCGATGCCATCTCTTTGGCGCTTCACCAGGCAGACGGCGAGCAGACCTCGCGCATGGCGATGACAATCGTGGCCAATGCGCTCACGTTCCATTGCGCCGTCGCTTCGACACACCCGGGGATCGCCCCGTTTGCAGACCTCAGGTCGGCAGGCGAGTTGACTCCGAGCGCATTGTTGGGCGAGTGGGATGCCATCCTTGAAATCAACTATTGGCCCATATTTGAGATCGCTCGGCGCGTGCTGGCGCCGCTTCCTGCAGATGTGTTTCGCGATGTAGTCGGCCAACTGGCTCTGGTAGCGGAACGACTCGTCGGTATTGGCGTCACAACGACCCAAGAAATGACCGGCCAACTCTTCGGGCGGTTGATCGCCGACCGCAAGTTCCTGGCCACATTCTACACGCGGCCGCCGTCGGCAGTCTTGCTGGCTGAGTTGGCCGTGGCGCTTCTCGGAGCGGACTTCGCCGACGACGACGCAGTCAAGAAGCTGAAGGTCGCCGACCTTGCCTGCGGCACGGGCGCCCTGCTCTCCGCGGTATACGGACGCTTGTCCGCCAGAGCGCGCCGAGGGGGTCTCGACGATGAGGAACTGCACCCGACTTTCATGGAGCAGGTTCTCGTCGGAGCAGACATCATGCCTGCGGCCGTGCATGTCACCGCTTCGCTGCTGTCAGCTGTGCATCCGTCGGTTCCCTTCGGCGACACCAATGTCCACCTGATGCCCTACGGCCAAGTCGCCGGTGCGGGCCATTCTGTCGCGGCAACGGCAATCGGATCACTCGAATTGATCGACGACAAGGAGGCGGCATCACTGTTCGGCACAGGCAGAACAGCAGCATCGGGTCGATCGGTCCATTCTGTGAATTCGAAGGATGCTCTGGTTCTCGACCATGGATCGTCTGACCTTGTCATCATGAACCCTCCTTTCGCGCGCACTGTCGGGCAGGAGGGCGATCGCGTCGGCATTCCGCGCCCCGCCTTCGCCGGCTTCGGGACCTCAGAGGTGGAACAGAAGCAGATGAGTAAGCGGCTCGCCGAGATATACCGGGCGAAGCGCAAACAACCTGCCGAGAAGTACCAGGGGAGACATCCCACTGCTGGGCACGGGCACGCTGGTCTGGCCTCGAATTTTCTCGATCTCGCGCACGCCAAGGTAAAACCCGGAGGTGTCGTGGCGTTCGTCCTGCCCGCTACTTTCACGGTATCGAGCGCTTGGTCCAAAGCTCGGGAACTGCTCTCGACGCACTACAACAAGATCATTGTCGTGTCGATCGCGGCGCACGGTTCTACCGACAGAGCATTTTCGGACGACACGGCGATGGCCGAAGTGCTTGTCGTCGCGGTGAGGCGGCAAGGTTCCGACGGCGCGGCAGGCGGCCAGAACGCTGATGAGGCAGACAAGGTCCTCTGGGTGGGGCTCGCCGACCGTCCCGAGACCGTCGCTCAGTCGCTTGCAGCGGCGTCCGCGATCCTGGCCCGCAGGGTTGGCAGCCACAGAAGCGCGGAATTGCCGGGAGTGCTCAGGATCGGCGATCAGCGCCTCGGGATAGTTGGAACGGGTCGGCTGGAGGATGGAGGATATGGTCAACTTTCCGAACTTGAGTTGGCCGACACCTGTCTCGGGTTGCTCGACAGCAGGCTCAGACTGCCAAGGCACGAGCCGCTTCCGCTGCGGGTCGCCAGGTTGGGAGACCTTGGCCGCAGTGGTCCGGGCAACGCCGGAATCGGTGTCAAACCGACATCCGCAGATGCTGTCGAGAGGGGCACGGGTGCTTATGCGGCACCGTTTTGGATATACGACTTGCAATCGGGCACAGAGCGGTGGAAAGCCGCTTCCTACCCGGCACTTTGGGCACACAGTTCCCGCTCGGGCCGGGAGAACAGGCTGGAAGTCCTTCCCGACGCTTACGGAGAGGTGCGCCCGGGCTGCACCGCCGACCAAGGAAGGGAGGTCTGGTCGCGTGCCGCGTCGCGAGTCCATATCAACCTGGATTTCCGACTCAACAGCCAGCGTCTTGGCGCCTGCTTGACGCCACGGGCGTGCATCGGCGGAAGGGCTTGGCCGAGCTATCTTGTGGACGCACCGGTACACGAACTGCCGATTGTGCTGTGGTTGAACACTACTGTTGGACTGCTGGGTCGCTGGTGGGTCGGGTCGCGTCAGCAGCAGGGTCGGTCGCTCCTCTCGGTCGGTCGTATCGCTGAGATACCGGTGCTCGACTGCCGTGCGCTATCAGGGGAGCAACTCACCGATGCCTCAGAGGTCTTCGCGCGGTTTCGGTTGCGTGAATTCCTCCCCGCGAACGAGGCGCATCGCGACGAGGTGCGCCAACAACTCGATCAGGCTGTTCTTTGCGATCTGCTTGGACTTCCCGAGTCGATCCTCGACCCGTTGGACACGTTGAGGGAGCAATGGTGTCGTGAGCCCACGGTTCATGGGGGAAAGCGGACCCGACCGGACGCGTGAGCGTGCCTCATCCGACTCGTCGGCAGTCACTGTCGGGTCCTCGGCGCTTGTTCGTCAGCGTGCTCGCGAGCGCTGCCCGTCAGGTGGCTGACCGGCGGCGGTGGGAGCGGGTCATCTCTCGTTGCGCTTCACGGTCGGCGTCGCGGCGGGCGATGTCTTGGCGCCGGTCGGCCTGTGTTCGGCCTCGGGCCAGCGCCAGTTTGAGCTTCGCCCGTCCGCCGACGAAATAGAGTGCCAGGGGCACCAGCGCGAGCTTCTCGCGCTCGAGCCGTGAGGCCCAGCGGTCGATCTCGCGGCGATGGGCGAGCAGCTTGCGTCGCCGGTCGGGTTCATGGGCGTAGGCGGCCGCGGAATGGGAGTAGGCCGAGATGTGCAGCCCGACGAGCCAGAGCTCGCGGCGGTAGATGATGGCGTAGCTCTCGGCCAACTGCACCCTGCTCTCACGAAGCGACTTGACCTCGCTGCCGTGCAGTTGGATTCCGACCTCCAGGGAGTCCAAGATCGTGTAGTCGCGGCGCGCCACGCGGTTGGTGGCCACCGCCGCGGCCCCGGCGGGGAGGTCGCCTGGTTTGTTCGACTTCGCCATTGGCGCAACGCTAATGCTGCCGAGCGCGGGTCGCGGTACCCTTGGCGCGCGTGCTGGAGATTCCCGCGTCGGTTCACTCCCGGATGCTCGGCCATGCGATCGCGGGGCTGCCCGACGAGGCCTGCGGGCTGTTCGCTGGCCGCTACGGGGGTGACCGTGTTGATCGGTTCTTCCCGATGACCAACACCGCCCGCTCGAGCCGGGTCTACGAGCTCGACGGCGCTGAGATCCTGAGAGTCGAGCATGCCGCGGACGACGACGGGCTGGCGGTGATCGGGGTTATGCACTCCCATACCCACACGACCAACTACCCGTCGCCGACTGATGTGGCCGACGCTGCCCGGTTCGATCCCTTCGGTGTGTGGCGGTTCATCATCGTCTCGCTCAAGCATCCCGATCCGTCGTTGCGCTGCTACAGGATCGCCGCTGAGGAGATCACCGAGGAACCGGTGACGGTGCTGACCAGCGGAGCGGACGCGTGACCGTCTTCGGATCGGTGACGGTGCTGACCAGCGGAGCGGACGCGTGACCGTCTTCGGATCGGTGACGGTGCTGACCAGCGGAGCGGACGCGTGACCGTCTTCGGATCGGTGATCGACATGATCGGCAACACGCCGATCGTCGACGTCAGCGCGCTGAGCCCCAACTCCGAGGCGAGGATCCTGCTGAAGCTCGAAGGCCAGAACCCGGGCGGCTCGGTGAAGGACCGGGTCGCCCGGTCGATGGTGCTCTCTGCGGAGGCCGACGGCACGCTCAGCGCCGGGGCGACCATTCTCGAACCCTCCTCGGGCAACACCGGGATCGCCCTAGCGATGATTGCCCGTACCCGCGGCTACCGGGTGAAGATAGTTCTGCCGGGTAACACCTCGGTTGAACGCAGGCAGATGCTCGAGCTCTTCGGTGCGGAGATCATCGACTCTCCGGGCGCCGAGGGCTCCAACGGAGCGGTGCTCCGTGCCCAGGGGCTGGCGCAGCAGAACCCCGACTGGGTCTTCTTGTACCAGTACGAGAACGAGGCCAATCCCCGCGCCCACTACGAGTCGACCGGCCCTGAGATCTGGGCCGAGGTTCCCGAGGTGACGCACTTCGTCTCAGGGCTCGGGACCAGCGGAACGCTGATGGGGGTCGGCCGCTTCCTCAAGGAGCAGAATCCCGATATAGAGGTGTTGGCTGTCGAGCCGCCCGTCGGCGAGCTCGTCGAAGGGCTCCGCAACCTCGACGATGGCTATATTCCCCCCGTGTTCGAACGATGGGGCGGCGTCGACCTGCTCGACGGCAAGCGCATCGTGCGTCCCCGCGAGTCCCTTGAGTGGACCCGTCGCCTGGCCGATCTGGGAATCTTCTGCGGCATCTCCACCGGGGCGTCGATGGCGGGAGCGGTCCGCGTCGCCGAGAGGACCGACCGCGCCACGATCGTGACGGTCGCAGCCGACGGCGGTTGGAAGTACCTGTCGCTCGGCGCCTGGACCGACGACCTCGACGAGGTGGTCGAGAGAGCCAAGCGCACGATCTATTTCTGATCTCCCAGAGGCCGAGCGAATTGATCCAGCACACGGCCGGGCCTGAACGAGGCCGCGGCCTGAGCGGCCCGTGAGCGGCTTCGCGGCCCGTGAGCGGAGCGGACAAGAGCGGGTGTCGAGCGGAGCGGACAAGAGCGGGTGTCGAGCGGAGCGAACATGAGCGAAGACGGCAAATCCCCGGCGCATCCAGGGTTTTTGCCGCGTTCCGTGAGTCGGCCTGCCGCTAGGTGACGACTGCTGCGCGTTCGGTCCGCACCAGCGTCACCTGCCTGAGGTCCCCCAGCGCCGGCGCCATCACCAGTTCGAGGTCGAGCGCGAGAGTCACGGCGATCTCGAAGCGATCGATGACGACGGCGACGATCCGGGCGTCGGGGAGCGGCCCGGCGGCTATCGCCTCGGCGACGGTCCGGCGCGCCGCGGCTTCGTCGATCACTTTTCGTCCCGTGGTTCGCAACTCCACGATGTCGAGCGCGGCCAACGAGTCGTTGGCCGCGGACGCCGCGACCGCCCGCAGTTCACGCCCGCGGATCGTGGTGTAGCCGACATCGACCACGATGGCGCCGAGGATCACCATGACCATCAGCGCTGCGGGAAACATCAGCAGCACCGTGCCCCGCGCGGCTCGCAGCCTCGGTGCTGAAGTTCCTGAAACCCGAAGAGTTCGCTGATGGTGGGGTGAGGTTGGCCGCGCGGCTCGCAGCCTCGGCGCTGAAGTTCCTGAAACGGCTGCCCGCTGACGGTTCAGCATTGGGCCTCCTTGGCGATGCGGTCCCGGTAGGGGTCGACGATCTCGGTGAAAGACGAAGCCACGGTTCGGGCCCCCAGACCTCCCAGGAAAGGGACGGCAACTCCTGGGAGTTCGTAGCTCACCGTCACGGTCACTCGGCTGCATCGCTCGAACTGCCGCAGAACCGGCACGTCGACCGAAGCGCGGTCGCCGCCCCGACCATAGGCCGCGAGTGTCTCGGTGGCGCGGGCGACCGCGGCGCGTCGGGCGCTGTTCTCGTTGTCGGACTCGCTGTAGGCCCGGGCTGCTTCCCGCGCTGCTGAGGTCACGGCCAGCTTGGTGTCGATGACCCCCCAGACGTTGACCAACAGCAGCGTGACGCTGACGAAGAGCAGGAACCCGAAGGGCAGGACCTCGATTCCACCGACCTGCCCCACATCGCCCCGCAACCGCCGTGCGGCGGGTATTGGGCGGACTGCGGCGCTCATCGGCGTGACTCCGTGCGCACTACGACGGTGCGGTCGAGCATTGCCAGCGAGTTCAACCCGGAGAGCCGCTCGGGCAGCACCGACGGGTGCCGGGCGACGACGCGCACCCGCACCTCGTCGGGGTCGTTACAGGTCCAGTGCAGCGTGGCATGGCCAGCGGCGCCGTAGTCGCCGAGCGACCGCAGGAACGACGCCTCCGCCTGCGCCACCGCCCCGCAGCGGTTGGCGGCCGCGTCGAGGCCAGCGACCTCCCGGGCCGCGTCGTGCGCCGCGGCGGTCACCATCGAAGTGGCGTACAGGTTGTACAGGATCTGCACGGCCGCCAGCATCATCAGCATGAACACCAGCAACGCAGTGCTCATGCCGATGAGGCCAGCGCCCCGCTGCTGATCTGCCGGCTGACCGAACGGTTGACGAGAACGCAACTGCGCAGCCCTACTTGCCATTGCCGATGCTGTTGACCTCTTTCTTGATCGTTGTTTCCGCACCGTCCCAGATGGTGTTGAAACCGACCCACATGGCTGCGCCGAGGAAGGCGACTATCAGCACCGCGATGGCGGTGCTGATGACGCCCTCGCCGCGGTCACCGACCAATCGGCCGGTGCGCTTGTTGGCCCAGCTCACGAGAATCTGGAGTTGCATCCAGGTGAGTGAATAGATGTTCATGGTTGTTGCTCCTTGTTTGGTGTAGTTGATGGAGTTCAATCTCGGCGGGCCCGCGGCCCGCGCTCCAGACCGGCGAGCACCCCGCTGCGGTGTGTTCGCGGCGCCTGCAAGCGGCGCCCTTCGGTCTGGGGGAAGTCGTTTTGGGGGGAAGTCGTTTTGGGGGGAAGTCGTTGGGGGGAAGTCAGTTGGCTGAGAAGAGGGTGAGGGCGTCAAGGAAGGGCACGCCCATCAGCAGCAGTCCCGGGAGCAGAGTGGCGGCGGTCACCGGAATCCACACTTGCTGCGTGCGCTTCTCGATGCTCTCGATCAGCTCACGCTGGTTCTCCCGGCGGATCGCGCGGGCCTCGTCTGAGATCAGCCGCCCGAGGTCGGCGGCCTCCTGGTTCAGAGCCAGGATCGTGACGAGGCGCTCCACTGCGTCGACCCCTGCCAGGTCGGCCCACTCCTGGAGAGCCTCGGCCTCGTTGAGGCCCTGCTGCGTACGCTGGATCACCCGGGTCAGGTCCTTGGAGCAGTTGCCGCTGCCGCGTTCGGCGATCCGGTTGACGGCCGCGGTCAAGGACCATCCTGCCGACAGCAGCATCCCGAGTTGTTCAGCCACCACCGGCAACTCCAGGAACAAACCCCGCTGCCATGCATTGGAAGCCCCCACGACCTGCTGTTCAAGGAGCAGGAACGCGAGTATCGGAGCTCCAAGGACTCCCAGGACCGCGAACAGCGTGGGCGCTCCCAACCCGACCGCGACAACGGTCGCTGCCACGAAGGCAGCACCGGCCCAACCGAGTTGGCGGACCCTGAAAGTCGTCACATCCCAGGGAGAGTGGATGCGACGAAGCCGGATGCCGAGCTCCTCGCTGACCCCGAAGGTGCGGGCGACCCGTTCCCCGACAGCCCGCGACAGTGGCGCGACGACCTCCCGGAAGGAGGCGACCGATCCCAGCCCGAGCCGCGCCTGCTCAGCGAACCCCGGTGCGTAGGGGCTGAGCCGGTCAGTCAGCCTCGGCCGGTTGATCCATCGCTGCTCAGACAGCAGCAGGGCCAGCCCGATGAAAGCCGACAGCGACAGGATCGCGAGCACGCGCACGATCAGTCCTTGAACACCCGTTGCGGCTCGGGGAGACGCATCACCCGCCCGGCCCAGACCCAGAAGGCGATGACCATGGCGATGGAGACCATCACGATGATCTGTCCGGTGCTGCTGCGATAGGCGGCGCGGCCGTTGCCGATAGACATCCCGGCGAGAGTCATCCCCGCGGGTACCAAGAATACGAACAGGCGTGCGAAGCGGGCGCCTGCCTGCCGGCTGTAGGCGTCCTTGCGGCCCTGCACATCGGACTGGCGGTCCTCGGCCAACGCCTCGAGGCGCCCGTCGAGGTCTGCGCCGCCGAGTTCGTGGGCGCACAGCAGCGTCTCGCAGGCCATGTCGGCGGTGGGGTCGGCGAGGTGGTGCTTCAACACGCTGAACGTGCGGGCCAGGTCGGTCGTGAGCAGCCACTCGCGCCGGGCGGCCTCGAACCCGCCCCTGAGCTCCTCGGGGCCGCGCCGGCCGACCTCGAACAGCGCCTGGGGAACGGAACGGCCGAGCGATGAGGTCTGGAGGCGGATCTCCTCGATCATGCGCGGCCATGCCTCCTGCGCCCGTCGCCTCCGGTTGATCCGGCGCCAGCGGTACGACGCGACCGGGAACGAGGCCGCGAAACCTCCGATCGCCAGAGCGGGCACGGCCCCGCCGAAAGCGGCGAAGGCGAGCAGGAAGCCGACAAGGAACAAGGTTGCGACAACCACGAAGAACTCCCTTTTGTCAATGCCTTCGAGGCCGGCCTGCATCAACCAGACGTCGATGTCGAGGGTCCCGGCTCGGCGCCCCGAGCGAGGTGCCGAGCCGACCCGCGGCCCGAGCCCCAGGCCGCTCCAACCCAAAGCGAGTGCCGTGTACATCAAAAACACGCCGAACCCGGTCGTGACGGCGATCAGCAGAGGGGTCATCGGCAGACCCCCGCGGGGTCGAGGACGGCTCGGAGGTCGAGTCCGTTCTCCGCGAAGGCGCGCCCCAGGCGCTCCGGTATCAGCTCCGACCAGCGAAGCGGGCTGTCGAGACTGTCGCGGACGAAGACGTCGGTCGTCGTGAAGGCTGTGCCGTCGGCGCTCCCGGCGAGGTCTTCGACTGCGACTATCGACCCCACCCGCGGACCGTTGCGGGTCCGCACGCAGTGGACCACCACATCGATCGCTTCGCTGACGAGGCTGTTGAGCGCACTCATCGGCAGCTCGTTGCTGGTGTCTGCGAGCTGACAGATGAAACGGAGTCGGGTCAGCGCCTGGCGCGCGGAGCCGGCGTGGATAGTGGTGTAGCCCTTGACGCCCGAGGAGAGCGTCAGCAGCAGCGGCAGTGCCTCGCGGTCCCGCACTTCTCCCACGATCGCCACGTCGGGGGCCATTCGCAGGAACCCCGCAACGAGGCGCCGGAGGTCTACTGCGGGTCGGTCCGAGCGGGCCGCCCGAGTCTGCATGCTGGCCACGTTGGGCAGGGGGATGTCGGCTTCGAAGACCTCTTCGGCAACCACCACCCGCAGCGACGGGTTGAGCTCTGCGACACAGCAGTTGAGCATGGTGGTCTTGCCCGCTCCGGGGGCACCCGCGAACACCATCGTCTGGCGCGCCGCGACGCAGCCGCGCAGGAACTCGGCCACCGGTGCCGAGAGCATCTCCCGCCCCACGAGCTCGTCGAGGTTGCGGAAGGCGATACCTGTGAACTTGCGGACGTTGACCATGATGTGGCCGCCGCGGGCGACGTCGCCGTGGACTATGTGCAGGCGGGGGCCGCGGTTGGGGTTTGGATCCTGCCACCCCTCGCTGGGGTCGTGGTTTCAGGGGGCGCCGGGAGCGTGGGCCGACGCCGCCGGGGACTATGTGCAGGCGGGCGCCGGTGTCGAGCTGCGCATCCTGCAACCCCTCGCTGGGATCGAGCTTGCGGTGCGCGCTGGAGGCGTCGTCGAGCACCTTGGTGAGGGTGCGGATCACGTGTTCGTCGTTGTGGAACACCTCGTCGTGGTAGCCGCTGGTGCCCCGATGGCGCTTCACGAAGATGGCGTCGGGCGCGTTGATCATGATCTCCCAGACGTCGGCGTCTTCGAGCAGGGGACCGAGTGGTCCGTATCCGGTCAGGTTGCGGAGCGCCCGTTCTGAGACGATCTCGGGATAGCTGAGCGGATAGGGGCGGATGCCGCGGCGGTGATCGTCGTTCCAGTGTCGGATCTCCTCGGCGACGAGCAGCGAGAGTGCTTGGGCGCTCTCGACCGCGTTGAGGTCGAGGGCCTCGTCCTTGGCGCGCTCTTTCACCCTGGTCTCGATCTCGGCGAGCGGTGTGGGGTCTTCGGCGATGGTCATGGTTCGGTCGATGATGGTCATGGTCGCCGGTCAGGCCTCTCTGCTCCAGTGCCCGAGCGATCCCGGCGCTACCGGCACCGCTTCGAGGTTCCCGCGAGAATCTGCCGGACTCGAGTCGCGCACCGCGGTCCACAGGCGGCTCGAGAGTTGCCGGTGCAGCGACTTGCCGGCGTTGCTGGGCAGACGGACGCCGTCGCGCAGCGCCTCCTCGATATCGGCCCTCTCGCTGACGAACACGGGTTCACCGATGTCGCCGATGCGGTCGTCGCGCGCCAGCAGGCTCGCCAGGGCTTCCGCCGCGTCGATCTGGCGCCGCGGGTTGCGAGTGGTGCGGTTCAGCACCGCGACGATCCGTTCGGAGTGGATACCCACGGTGACGAGTTCGCGGATCGTCCGGGTCAGCGAATGGATCCCCTTGGTGGTGGCGAGACCGACGACGACTACGAGGTCGGCCCTCGACGCGACCGTGCGCGCCATGTGGTTGCGGTCCTCAATGTCTCGCGAACCGGTGTCTTGCTCCCCTTCGAAGTCGTGGTCGATGTCGGCAATGACCAGGCGGTAGGCGCGCAGCATCCCGTCGAGGGCCGATTCGAAGGCGCGGGGCCGGATCGCCGTCCAGTCACGATGGCGGCGCAGACCCAGCAGCAGGTGGTAGCCGCGGTCGACGGCCTCGAAGACGAGCGACCGCATGACTTCGATGGGCACCCTGCCGACTCGGTGCGCCTCCACGAACTCCTGCACCCCGGGGATCACCTCCCGGGCATCGTGCAGCATCCCCTGCTCGGCGTTGAGAGCCAGGTCCGCGAGCAGCACCATCGAGTGGTTGCTCGGTTCTCTGGCGAAAGACTGGCCTGCCGCCATCGCCACAACCGACGATCCGGCGCCCCCCGGCCCGGTGACGGCGATCAGTCGTCCACTCCAGGTCGACTCCTGGGGGATCGGGGAGTGGCCGACGACCGCGGCGATGTTGGCGATCGGCGCGGAGTGGTCGGTCAATGCGCCCAGCAGTTCCGACCGCTCGAACCCGTCGGGCACGCTCGCGGCGGCCCCGAGCTCGTTCCAGTCCCGCTCGAAGTTGGCACCCACGACGATGACCGCCGCGCCGGCGATGCGGGCACTGTCGATCAGGTCGCGGTCAAGCCCGGCAACGTCGTCGCCGACTAGCAGCGCGGAGTACGACCTCCCGCTGTTGAGCCGTGCCAGCACCTCGTCTCTTGAGATGCACTTGATGAAGTCGACCGGGACGGCCGCAGCCGTCGACCATCGGGACAGCCTGCTCAACCATTCGGCTCTGGGGTGGCCGAGGCCCAGTACTACCCAGCGATCATCGCTCATTGCAGGAACTCCTCTTTGTTTGCGGCCACCGGCTCCGCCTCGGGCTCGGTGACATCCTCGAATCATCGCTCATTGCAGGAACTCCTCTTTGCTTGCGGGGCCGGTGTCGTCGGGCGGCGCCGGCGCGGCAGGGTCTGTGGCCGGCTGCGGTGCTGTGTGCGGGGGGGGGCGGGGCGGGGGGGCGTGGCGGGCGGTGCGGGTTCGGTGGCGGAGTGGGGGTCGGCGAGCGGGGATCGTTCGGCAGAGTCGATCTGCTCGTCGGTCTGGTCGGGCGGCAGGGGGCCGCGGTAGAGCCTGGGGTACCCGTCGTCGGCGGCTCTCGTGGTCAGCACCACGGTGAGCTCGAGAAACGACAGGTGCGCGCCGCGCAGGACCCGCTGCGGATCGCTCAGCGCCAGCGTCAAGCGGCCGTGCGAGCTTGAGCCGATGCTGTCGCCGGCTGCGGCGTAGCGCAGGACCAGCCCGTCCTCGACGGCGGTCCAGGTGCTTTCGTTGCGCGAGTCGTAGGCGAGGACGGCGACCCGGTCACCCCGGGCAAGGACTGCGGGCGTGCGGTCCAGCGGCACAGGCAGAGTCAGTTCATGGGTCTTGGGCGCCTCCGCTCCAAGGATCGGGTCGGCGCCGCGCAGGTCGGGGGTGAGAAGCAGCGCACCGGCGTGCAGGAATCGCAGGGCTGTGGCGCCCTCGAGTTGGTCGGTCGTGTCGTTGCTCGCCGCGGAGAAGGCAATTTCGGCGAGCTGCGGGCTGAGCTTCATCGGCTCGTAGGCGACGTCGGCGGCGCTGAGCAGCCCGCCCGCGTCGACGTCTCGCAGCAGCACGAGGTATTCGTTGTCGGGCCCGCCGTCACTGCCGGCGAACACGAACGCGCCGGCGGCCGCGACGGTCACCAGCAGGGCGCCCACGAGCGCCCGTCCGTTGGGGAGGCTGCGGCGCGAGATTATGGATCGTCGAACGCCCGCCGTCTCCGCCGCCGCGTCGCGGCCCTCGGTCCTTGAATCTGTCATCGCCGTCGCAACTCCTCCGCCGTTCTGCGTGCGCCTCCACGGCACCCGCCCCGCTGAGCCGACCAGACAGTTCCCGCTCCCGGCTGGCTCGCTGCGAGACCATATCAGCAGAAAATCCAGACTTCCAGAGGTAATTTCGATGTTGGCGGCCCGCAACTGATGTGAACAGTCCGAAAACCCTGTAAATTGGCGTGAATCACCAGAGGAAATTTCTTCTGAAGGGAGGCAGAATGCCCGAGCAAGCTGCAGATGATGTCATTTGGCTGTCGACACCGGCGGCGTCAGACCGGCTCGGCATCACGCCGAGAACGTTGTACCGGTTCATTGACGAGGGTCAGATTCCGGCTTACAAGTTCGGTCGCGTGATCCGACTCAAGCGAGGCGACGTTGACAAGTTCATCGAGACCTGCCGGGTGGAGCCCGGCACTATGGCGCATCTGTATCCGTCGACCGCGAGTTAGCTGCCCGCGTCGGCTGCCCGAGTCGGCTGCCGAAGTGCCGGGCCGGTCGGCTCACTGCTCGCCGCGTGCGGTCCACCGTGCAAGCGGCCCACCGTGCAAGCGGTTGGCCGCGGGTGCTCCCGGGCCTGTCGAGTTGCCGCCGGTCGTTTGAGCGGGTGAGGAGAATCGAACTCCCATCATCAGCTTGGAAGGCTGAGGTTCTGGCCGTTGAACTACACCCGCGGGCGGCCTCAAGGCTAGCGGCCGGTGCAGGAATTGATGCCTGCGCGGGCATTGAACCGTTCTTGCGCCGCAGACGCGCTGAGCCGCTGCACGCGGTGGGCGGCGCTGCCGAGCAACCGAGTCGAACCCGCGTGGCGTTAGGCGGTCTGCGTCGTCGGTGTCAGGCGTGATGATGTAACCGAGTCGAACCCGCGTGGCGTTAGGCTCTTGCGGGTGAACGACAATGGCACCACGAGCAGTATCGAGTTCCTCGGCGACAACAGGGTCAAGCTGACCGTCGAGGTTGACGACAAGGAGTTCGACACAGCGGTCTCTGCGGCGTTCAGGCGTATCTCCCAGGAGGTCGAGATACCAGGGTTTCGTCGGGGCAGGGTCCCGCGTCGGGTGCTTGAGGCCCAGCTCGGGCACAAGTACGGACGCGCCGAGGCTCTCCGCGAGGAACTGCCCGGCTACTACCGGCAGGCCTTGGCCCAACACGATTTGGACGTGATCGACTCTCCCGACATCGAGATCGTTGCCGGGCAGGAGGAGGGCGCGTTGGTCTTCGACGCCACGGTCGAGATCCGACCTGTGATCGAAGTGGCCGGCTACAAGGGCCTGCACATCGAGATCCCGAGCCCCGTCCCGACAGACGACGACATCGACTCCGAGATCGATCGGCTCCGAGCCGAGCATGCCGTGTTCCAGACCGTGGATCGACCTGCAACCGACGGTGATCAGGTGAGCATCGACATCGTCGGCAGCCAGGGCGGTGAGGAAATGCCCGGCCTGTCAGCGGCCGACTACGACTACGAGGTGGGCACCGGTGCGGTAGCGGCGGAGATCGACGAGAACCTCCGCGGCGCCGTGGCCGGTGATGAGCTGACCTTCGAAGCCGCCCATCCTGACCCCGACGAGACCGAGCCCCTCGACTTCGTCATCGACGTCTTGGATGTGCGCGAAGCGGTCCTGCCGGAGCTCGACGACCCCTGGGCCGCCGAAGCAACCGAGTTTGAGACGGTCGCTGAACTGCGTGCCGACATCCGCGAGCGTCTCGCTTCTATGAAGATGTCGATGGCCCGTCAAGCCGCTGACCTGAAGATCGCCGAGGCGCTCGCTGACCTGGTGACCGAGGAGGTCCCTGAGGCGATGATCACCGACGAGATAGACGCTCGGCTGCAGAAACTGTTCGGGAGTCTGCGGCACTATGGGGTCGACCCGATCGACCACTTCGCCGAGACGGGCCAGGACCTCGAGCAGCTGGTCTCTGAGTTCGCCGAGCCTGCGGAGAACGCGGTCAAGGTCGATCTGGCGCTGCGGGCGATCGCCGCGGCCGAGGGACTCGACCCCGACGATGACGCCCTCACTGAGACGATCGATGAAATGGCCGCGAGGGTCGGTGTCACCGGCTCTGAGCAGATGGAGCGGCTCAGAGAATCGGGGCAGCTCTCGCCGCTGCGTGCCGATCTCGCCAAGTCCAAGGCCCTGGAGTGGCTTCTCGACAACGTTGAGCTTGTCGACGAATCCGGTGCTGCGGTTGATCTGAGAGCAGCGGAGTCATCCGCCGCCACCGACCACGACCAACCAGTCACAGACCAACCAGTCACAGACCAACCAGCACAGACGACGCACCGACAGACGATGGAGACGACCAATGACTGACCTCAACCCTCGCAGCTACCTCGTTCCCACCGTCGTGGAGCAGACGAACCGGGGAGAACGGGCCTTCGACCTGTACAGCCGCCTGTTGAAGGAGAACATCATCTTCATCGGCACGCCGATCGACGACACCATCGCAAACCTGATCTGTGCCCAGCTGCTGCACTTGGAGTCGGAGAATCCCGACAAGGACGTCAACCTGTACATCAACTCGCCGGGTGGCGACATCAACGCCCTGTTCGCGATCTACGACACGATGTGCTACATCAAGCCCGACATCACCACGATCTGTTTCGGTCAGGCCGCGTCGGCCGCAGCGGTGCTGTTGGCGGCCGGTGCACCGGGCAAGCGCTTGGCGCTGCCGCACGCGCGGATACTCATTCATCAGCCCTACGCCGGTGCCCGCGGCCAGGCCAGCGACATCGAGCTGATAGCCGCGGAGATCCAGCGGATGAAGGTCTCGCTGGAGCAGGTTCTGGCCCAGCACACCGGCCAGTCGGTCGACAAGATCGCCGCCGACACGGACCGAGACTTCGTAATGACCGCGCCTCAGGCCAAAGAGTACGGCATAATCGATGAGGTCATAGAGGCGCGCAACACTGTGGACAGCAGCGGCGCGATCACAGTGATCGGCTGAATTCGACCGAATTCAAGAGCAGGGAAGGGACCAGTGGCCAAATTCGGCGAAGGTGGAGAACTGCTGAAGTGCTCCTTCTGCGGGAAGTCGCAAAAGCAGGTCCAGAAGCTGATCGCGGGTCCCGGGGTCTACATCTGCGACGAGTGCATCGGTCTGTGCAACGAGATCATCAAGGAGGAACTTGCCGAGGGTTCCGAGCACAGTCTGGGGGTGCTGCCCTCGCCGCGCGAGATCTACCAGTTCCTAGACGACTACGTCGTCGGCCAGGACAACGCCAAGCGGATCCTCTCAGTGGCCGTCTACAACCACTACAAGCGGGTGGAGCTGGGTGCCCAGCTCGACTCCGAGGTCGAACTGTCGAAGTCCAACATCCTGCTGATCGGCCCGACCGGGTGCGGCAAGACGCTGATGGCCCAGACCCTGGCCAGGATGCTCAACGTGCCCTTCGCGATCGCCGACGCCACTGCCCTCACCGAGGCCGGGTACGTCGGCGAGGACGTCGAGAACATCCTGTTGAAGCTGATCCAGGCAGCCGACTACGACATCAAGAAGGCTGAGACCGGGATCATCTACATCGACGAGATCGACAAGGTGGCCCGCAAGAGCGAGAACCCGTCGATCACCCGCGACGTGTCCGGCGAGGGAGTCCAGCAGGCGCTGTTGAAGATCCTCGAGGGAACCACCGCGGCGGTGCCGCCCCAGGGCGGGCGCAAGCACCCCCACCAGGAGTTCATCCAGATCGACACCTCCAATGTGCTGTTCATCTGCGGAGGGGCGTTCGCAGGCATCGAGAAGATCGTCGAGAATCGTGTCGGCACCCGCGGCGTCGGCTTCGGGGCCGATGTCCGCCGCCCGCAGGACAAGGATCTCGGAGCAGTCTTCGACGAAGTGCTGCCAGAAGACCTCGTCAAGTTCGGTTTGATTCCCGAGTTCATCGGGCGCCTGCCGGTGCAGGGTTCGGTGGGGCACCTCGAAGTGGGCGCACTCGTGGAGATCCTCACTGAGCCGCGCAACGCCCTCATCAAGCAGTACCAGAAGATCTTCGAGTTCGAGAACATCGAACTCGAATTCACCCAGGCCGCGCTCCTCGCCATTGCACAGGAGGCGGTCAAGCGGTCCTCGGGCGCACGCGGGCTGCGCGCCATCCTCGAAGAGGTGCTGCTCGACTCAATGTACGACCTCCCGGGCCGCGACGACGTGGGCCAGGTGGTTATCGACCGCGACACGGTCCTCGAGAAGGTTCCGCCGGTGCTGCTTGACCGCGCCGAGAACCTGCGCGCCAGCTGAGCGGAACGGGCTTGGCGACACCCGGGCGAAGGGACTTGAGGCTTGGACTACCGGGAGGCGCTGAACCATCTTGAGCGGCTGATCAACTACGAGGTCCAGCCGCGTGCAGGGGCCGTCAAGGGGCTGTCGCTCGACCGGATGGGTCAGGTCATGGCGTTCCTCGACGACCCGCAGCACGCCTTCGCCGCGGTCCACATCACCGGCACCAACGGCAAGGGCTCGACCGCGCGGATGGTCGAGTCGCTGCTCGGCGCAATGGGGCTGCGGGTCGGTCTGTACACGAGCCCGCATCTGGCCACGCCCTGCGAACGGATCCGGGTCGGGGCCGCCGAAGTTGACCAGGCAACGTTTGGCCGGGCCGTCGGCGACATCGCGCGCCTAGTGGAGGCGGCGCAACTCGAGCCTCTGAGCTGGTTCGAGACGGTGACCGCGGCCGCCCTCGCGCACTTCGCCAACGAGGCGGTCGAGGCGGCGGTGGTCGAGGTGGGAATGTTGGGGCGGTTCGACGCGACCAACGTGGTCGACGGCCAGGTCGCGGTGATCACCAACGTGGGGCGTGACCACACCGACGGGGCCCCGGGCTGGTGGCGTCGGGTGGCCCAGGAGAAGGCCGGGATCGTCAAGGCCGGCTCGAGTGTCGTGCTCGGCGAGAGCACCGCCGAACTCGCGGAGATGGTCGCCGCACAGTTGCCAGCGAGCATCGTCACCCCCGCCTTGTCGGGCAACGAGGTGGCTCTCGGCGGCCGCCTGTTGCGCGTCGAAACGCCGAGAGCAACCCATTCTGATGTGTTCGTCGGACTGCACGGCGCCCATCAGGGGCACAACGCCGCGTCGGCGGTGTGTGCCGTTGAGGAGTTCTTCGACGCACCGCTCAGCTCAGAAGTGTTGGCGGAGGCCCTAACTTCAGTGGAGGCGCCGGGCCGGCTCGAGGTGGTCCACCGCGGTCCGTTGATCCTGCTCGATGCGGCCCACAACCCGCCGGGCGCGCAGGCGCTGGCCAGGTCGCTCGAGGAGGATTTCGGCGGTCTCAACCGTCGATTCCTGGTCTTCGGAATCCAGGACGGGCGGGATCCGGCGGAGGTTCTCGAAGCCCTCGGCGCGGCGGGCTTCGACCTGCTGGTCACCACCACCGCGCCCACACCCCGCGGTGTTGCGGCGGACGTCCTGCGTGACACCGCAGTCTCGTTGGGAGCGCGCGCCGATGCCGTTGCAGACGTCGCGACAGCCTTGGACTTCGTCATCGACCAGGCCGACGACGAGGACCTGATCGTGGTTGCGGGGTCCGTGACCGTGTTGGAGGTCGCACGCGAATTCGCCGCTGAGCTGTAGCTGTGACCGCGCCCGCGCCAGGCGCGCGGTGAGGTTGGAAATCGCGGTGCTGTTTCGAATCGCGGTGCCGTTTTGAATCGACGGGGTAGCCTTCCAGCGCATGGACCGAACTCTGATCATCTGCAAACCGGACGCGGTGCAGCGGGGTCTGGTGGGTGAGATCCTCGGGCGCTTCGAGCGCAAGGGGCTGACGCTGGCGGCGGCGGAGCTCAGGGTCCTCGACGAAGAGATCCTCGCCGACCACTACGCAGAACATCAGGGCAAGCCGTTCTACCCCGACCTGGTCGCGTTCATGAGCCGGGGTCCGGTGCTGGCCGCGGTCGTGGGGGGCGTCCCCGATACTTGGCGGGTGGTGCGGGAGATGATGGGCACGACGGATCCGCTGGCGGCGGCGCCCGGAACGATCCGAGGAGACCTGGGCTGGCAGTTCACGGAGAACTTGATTCACGGGAGTGACTCCGCTGAGTCCGCGGAACGTGAGATTGCGATCTTCTTCCCGGGCCTGAGCCGAGGCTGACCCCAGATGACGGCTGCAGCGACCGGCTCGGGCATCCCCGCACCGCGGTTCGCCGATGACGGCGCGCGTGCAGTCGATTCTTGGCACGGCGCCGACGTTTCTGCGTACACTGGCGCGCGGGGGAACAGCACCGTGCGTGCCGGGTTCTCCCGGCCGAGCACGCCGACCGGAACGAGGTGATGGGCTAATGGCTTCAGACTCATTCAAGAACGCTCTGGGCGGTGGTCTGCGGGCCGCGATGGGCCGCGACATGGCAGTCGACCTCGGCACCGCCAACACGCTGGTTTATGTGCGCGGCGAGGGCGTGGTGCTCGACGAACCGTCGGTGGTCGCCATCGACACCACCGACAACCGCCCCTTGGCCGTGGGTTCTGACGCGAAACGGATGATCGGACGCACCCCTGCCAATATTCGGGCCATACGCCCGCTAAAGGACGGTGTCATCGCGGACTTCGAGATCTGCGAGAAGATGCTCCGCTACTTCATCCGCAAGGTGCATCAGCGCAAGTGGGCCCGCCCGCGCATGGTCATCGCGGTTCCTTCGGGAATCACCGGTGTCGAGCAGCGCGCCGTGCAGGAGGCGGCGGAGTACGCGGGCGCGAGCAAGCCGGCCTACATAATCGAGGAGCCCATGGCCGCAGCGATCGGTGCCGGCCTTCCCGTCCAGGAGCCGACCGGCAACATGATCGTCGATATCGGCGGTGGGACCACCGAGGTCGCGGTCATCTCCCTCGGCGGGGTGGTGGCGAGCCAGTCGGTCCGGGTCGGCGGCGACGAGCTCGATGATGCGATCGCCCAGCACGTCAAGAAAGAGCACGGCCTTGCGCTCGGTGAGCGCACTGCTGAGCAAGTGAAGGTTCAGATCGGTTCGGCGGCGCCGCTCGAGCAGGAGCTGTGCGCCGAGGTCCGCGGACGAGACCTCGTCACCGGCCTGCCCCGCAGCATCGTCGTGAGCACCAAAGACATCCGCGGTGCGCTCGAGGAGCCGATCGTGGCGGTCTGCGATGCTGTCAAGTCGACCCTCGACCAGACCCCGCCCGACCTTGCCGCAGACATCATGGAGCGCGGCATAACCTTGGCGGGCGGGGGAGTGCTGCTGCGCAACATCGACCAGCGGCTGGCCGACGAGACGGGGATGCCGGTGCGGATCGCCCCCCGGCCGCTGTACGCGGTTGCTGTCGGGTCAGGCCAAGTCCTCGAGGAGTTCGAGGCCCTGAAGGACGTAGTCTTCAGCTCCGGCGAGCTGTAACCGCAAGGCGGTTTCATGGCGCCGGCTCAGCAGACGGGGCGGGTCCGTCACCGTCTGGTTTTGCTCACGCTCGTCGCCATCACCTTGTTGACCCTCGATCTGCGCGGCTTCGAGTCGGCGCGCACGGCGCAGGGACTGGTTCGCGACCTCCTGCATCCTGTCAACACGTTGGCCTCCGCGGTCTTCTCACCGGTCGGCGACCTCTGGAATTCCCTGTTCGATTACGACGAGCTCGAAGCCGAGAACGCGGCCCTGCGCCAAGAGCTCGACGCGGTGCGCGGCGCGGCGATCCAGGCCGAGGCCGACAGCAGTGCATACCAGCAGCTCCTGGAGTCGTTGGACCTTCCCTATGCCGCAGACGTCACGACCGTTGCGGCCCGCGTCGCGAGGGGACCGGTCGGCAACTTCGCGGGCGACGTCGTCACGATCGACAAGGGACACCGCCACGGCCTGTCAGAGGGGATGGCAGTAGTCACCGGCGCGGGGCTGGTGGGACGCGTCGAGCGGGTCGACGGGGTCACCTCGACGGTCCAGCTGCTGAGCGATCCGAGCCTGCTCGTCGGAGTGCGGCTGGTCTCCACCAACGATGTGGGCCTCGGTCACGCGGTCCCCGGCGAACCGGGGATGTTCATCGTCAATCAGGGCCCGAACTGGCCGAGGATCACAGACACGGCGCTGTTGCCGGAGGTCGGTTCCGCGGTCGTGACCGATGCAGACTCGCGCTACACCGCCGATGTTCCCATAGGGCGGGTCGTCGAAGTGCGCCCCGCTGCCGACGACTTGTCTCTGGAGGTCCTCGTGGAGTTGGCCAACGACGTCGAGGACCTGGCATTCGTGTCGGTGCTGATCACTGCCCAGCGCGAGGATCCGGCACCCGCAGAGGTCGTGCCGAGCACCAGCGTGCCCCTCGACCTCGACCCCGACCTGCTTGATCCTCCCGAAGAGGGCGGCGCCGACGAGGTGAACCAATGATCCCCTTGAGGCTGGGCGCACTTATCCTCTTGGCGGTGGTCGTGCAGGTCACCGTGTTCGCCGACGTCCGGGTCTCGGGGGTGGCGCCTGAGCTGCTCGTTCTTCTCGCGGTGATGTTCGGCTACTGGTTCGGGCCGCGGCGCGGACCGACCGCGGCGTTCGCCGCGGGCCTGTTCTGGGACGTCTACCTCCCCACTCCGCTGGGCCTGTCGGCGATCGTCTTCGTCGTGGTCTCCTTCGCGGCCGCGGCCGGCGGAGCGGAGCTGTTCCGAGACTCGAAGCTGCAGTTGGCCACGATCGCCGGGTTCGGCACCTTCGCCGCGGTCGTCGGCTACGCCCTGCTGGGCGAGGTCATGGGACAACGCGGCCTGGTCGATCTGGAGATGCTGCGTGTCGCGCTGATCGCCGGGGCGATCAATGCTCTGGCGGCGCCGTTGACACGTCCCTTGCTGGCCTGGTCCATCGGACCCCCGACGGGACTCGAAGGTGCGGGAGCCGTTCGATGATTCTGGAGGCTTGAGACCATGGCCGTCGACGACGACCCCTTGAAGCTGCGGCTGCGGATCTTCGCGTTCGTGGCGTTGATCCTCTTCGGCGCCCTGGTCGCCCGGCTGTGGTTCCTGCAAGGCATCGAGCACGAGGTGTTGAGCGGGGAGGCGGTGACCAACGTGTTCGAGCCGGTCTTCGAAGAGGCGCCGCGGGGGCGGATCCTCGACCGCAATGGTCGGGTCCTAGTCGACAACAAGGTCGTGCAGGTCGTGACGTTCGACCGCAACGTCCTCGAGGCCATTTCTGAAGACGAGGCCCAGGAGGTCTTCGGCAGGCTCGCGGTGGCGATCAGCCGCTCCGGTCGGCCGACCAAGGTGTCGACCATCGCCGCTGAGGTCGCTGATCCCCGCTATGGGCCCTTCGACCGGATTCCGATCGCGGTCGATGTCAACTCCAAGCTGATGGTGTATCTGGGGGAGCGCCCCGAGCAGTTCCCCGGCGTGCGCGTGGAGCAGCGCAGGATCCGCAACTACCCCTTCGGCAGTCTCGCCGCTCACCTGCTGGGCTACGTGGGCCCCGTCACCCTGGCAGAGCAGCAGCAGGCGAACGCCAACCTCGACCCCGACGCGCCCGATGCCAAGACCTACCGGCCGAACAGCCGGATCGGCAAGACCGGCATCGAGAGGATCTTCGAGCTCGAACTGCGCGGCGTTCCCGGAGTTCGCCGACTGGAGGTCAACAATGTGGGCGAGGTCATTCGCGAGCATCCCGGCGTGGCGCCCATACCCGGCAACGACGTGTGGCTGACGATCGACATCGACTTGCAGGCCCGCGCCGAGGAGCAGCTCGCGCTGGGGCTGCTCAAGACCCGTCTCGAGTCGGAGGAGCCGGACGTCTTGGCCCCGGCCGGATCGGTGGTCGCGATCGATCCCCGGAACGGCGACGTGCTGGTGATGGCGTCGTTCCCGACCTACGACCCGTCGCAGTTCGCCACTGGAATCTCCACCGAGGAGTTCAATCTGCTGACTTCCGAGGACAACTACTCACCGATCCTCAACCGGGCCATCCAGGGTTCCTACGCTCCGGGCTCGACTTGGAAGCTGGTCACTTCCGTGGCGGCGCTGGAGCACAGCGTGATCGACGAGCTCTACGGCGGGCCGGACCAGTTTGTCGACGACGAAGGGAGCTACGTCTACCCGTTCTGCGAGACCGGCACCGAACTGGAGGGAACCTGCGCGTTCGACAGTCCCTTCACGGGCTCGCGCTTCGTCGACCTGGCCGACGCGCTGACGGTGTCGAGCGACGTCTACTTCTATCGGCTCGCCGGGGAGGGGTTCTTCACCCGCGAGCGCGGGCCGCAGGGCGACGAGGGGATCCAGACGACTGCGAGGCGCCTGGGTCTCGGAGGCGCCACCGGCGTGCAGCTTCCCTACGAGCGGTCCGGCGTGGTGCCGGACCGCGACTACTTCGATCAGAAGTTCTCCGAGGGCGTCTTCATCCGTGACGGGGACCAGTGGTTCGCGGGCGACACCATCTTGTTGTCGATAGGCCAGGGCGACGTGTTGGTGACGCCGATCCAGCTCGCCAACACCTATGCCACGTTCGCCAACGGCGGCGCCCGCCACCAACCCAATGTCGCGCTGAGGGTCGCGAGTCCGCAGGGCGTTCCGATCGTCGAGTTCGGCCCGAGGGTGTCAGACGAGCTCGACCTGGGACCCGAGGTGACCGAGCCGATCATCCGCGGGTTGTTGGGGGTGCCCAGACTCGGCGGGGTCCGCGGCACTGCCGCCAGTGCCTTCCAGGGCGGGACCTTCCCCATCGACGCGTGGCCGGTGGCCGGCAAGACCGGCACCGCTGAAGTCGATGGGAAGGCGGACACGAGCCTCTTCGTGGCCTGGGGCCCCAACGACTTCCCCGAACTCGGCCTAGACGTGAACGGCCCCCCCGAGATCGCGGTCGCGGTGGTGATGGAGGAGAGCGGGTTCGGCAGCGCCGCCGCCGCGCCCGTCGCGGCCGCGATACTCGAGCCCATCGCCCGCAGCAACCTGCCCCGGGCGTTGACGCTCGATGAGTCAGAAACCCAGCAGGCTGCTCGCATCGAAGCTCTGCTGGCGGCGCGCGATGCCGCACGACAGGGGATCCCGGCAGAGGAAGGATCGCAGTGACGGCCCCGGGCACGTTCACTTCGCGTCCCCCCCGGCTCGCTGCTGAGGACGACCAGCGCTGGTGGTTCGTGCTGGACCCGGTGCTCATTGCCACGGTGCTGCTGATCACCGCGATGGGAGCGGTGCTCGTCTTCTCCGCCACCCGCGGCTCGGCGACACCGCTCGAACCGGTCGACTACTCGTTCCTTGAACGTCAGGCGGCGTTCGCGGTCCTGGGTCTGCTCGGTGCCGTTCTGGTCGCGCATCTCAGTGTGCGCTCGTTGCGGGCGTCGTTGCCCGCGGCCTACGTCGGTCTGCTGCTTGTGCTCGGCGGTCTGCTGGCGTTCGGCGAGAACGTGAGGGGAATCCGTGCCTGGTACAGCTTCGCCGGGTTCAGTTTCCAGCCGTCGGAGCCGGGCAAGGTGGTGCTCATTGTCGTTCTCGCGGCGGTCCTGTCGGTCGAGGAGGTGCGGGCGAAGCGGCTGCTGCGGGCCCTGGGCCTCGCCGGTCTGCCGGTCCTTTTGATCCTGCGACAGCCCGATGTGGGAACGATCCTCGTCTACGTCGTCATCGTCGCGGCGATGATCGCCATGAGCGGGGTCAAGCTGCGGTTCATTGCCGGTCTGGCCGTGATCGCGGTTGCCGGCGTGGCAGTGCTCTTCCAGTCCGACGTCCTTGCGGAGTTTCAGGAGCACCGGCTCCAGGTGTTCATCCTCGATCAGGACGAGCTGATTGCGCTGGGGCCTGAGGCGGCGCGCGCGGCGTTCAACGTGGAGCAGTCGCAGATCGCCATCGGCAACGGGGGGCTGTCGGGCCGGGGCCTGTTCCAGGGCACGCAGACCCGCTCTAACCTTGTTCCCGAACAGCAGACGGACTTCATTTTCTCGGTGGCAGGCGAGGAGCTGGGTTTTCGGGGGGCGGGCCTGCTGCTGGGGCTGTATGCGCTGATGCTGTTTCGGATCTGGCGGATCGCGGTGCGCGCGACCGACTCGTTCGACCGCTTGTTGACCGTCGGGGTCATGGCGATGTTCCTGTTCCAGGTCTTCCAGAGCGCCGGCATGACCATGGGGATGATGCCGGTGACCGGGATTCCGCTCCCGCTGGTCTCCTACGGCGGGTCGTCAATGCTCACCTCGATGGTGGCGCTGGGCCTGGTCATGGGCGTCTACCGCCGCCGCTTCGATTTCGCGGACCGCAGTTGAGGCGGAGCGCTGGTCCGGCGGGCGGGCGGGTAGCCTCAATGAGTGTCCGCGTCGCTTTGGCCCCGTCTTGAGAATCTGCTTCCGCAGGTACAGAAGCCGGCGCGCTACATCGGTTGCGAGCAGGGCGCGCAGACGCCGACTCACGGTCCCGGCATCGTCAGCTGGTTGCTGACCTACCCCGACACCTACGAGATCGGGCTGCCCAACCAGGGTCTGCAGATCCTCTATGAGATTCTCAATGAGCGTGACGACGCCGCGGCCGAACGTGCCTATTCGCCCTGGACCGACCTTGAAGCCCTGCTGCGACGTGACCGGTTGCCGCTGTTCTCGGTCGACACGCATCGCCCCGCAGGCGACTTCGATGTCATTGCGTTCAACCTCAGCGCCGAACTGACCTACACCAACCTGCTCAACTGCATCGATCTCGCTGGGGTTCCGATCCACGCGGATTCACGCGCAGACGACGATCCGCTGATCGGTGTGGGCGGGCACTGCACCTACAACCCCGAACCGATCGCCGAGTTCGTCGATTTCGTGGTGCTCGGCGACGGCGAAGAGGTCGTCGGCGAGATCACCGAGTTGCTGCGCGACTGGAAGCGGTTGTGCGGCTCGAAGCGAACGGGGCGTCCTGGCGGCGCCCGCTCCTCGCTGCTGAGGGAGCTGTCGAAGATCGCCGGGGTCTACGTCCCTTCGGTGTATCAGGTGGCCTACTCCGGCGGGTTCATCGCCGAGGTTGTGCCCCGCTACGGTGATGTCCCGGCCACGGTGGAGAAGCGCACGGTCGCCGACCTCGGCGACTGGCCCTATCCAAGGAACCAGCTCGTTCCCTTGACAGAGGTCGTGCATGACCGGCTGTCGGTGGAGGTCTTCAGGGGTTGCACCAGGGGTTGCCGGTTCTGTCAGGCGGGGATGATCACCCGGCCTGTCCGGGAGCGTCCTGCCGAGCAGGTTCGCGCCATGATCAGCGACGGTCTGACCCGCACGGGATACGACGAGGTTGCGCTGACGTCGCTCTCGACCGCGGATTTCAGCGGTATCGAGCAGGTGATCGGCGAGACGGTCAGCGACGCCGGGTGCGACCAGGTGAGCGTCGCTCTGCCGAGCCTGAGGGTGGACGCGTTCACGGTCGGCATCGCCGCGCAGATCCAGCGGGCTCGCCGCACCGGTCTGACCTTCGCGCCCGAGGCGGGTTCTTGGCGGATGCGCCAGGTCATCAACAAGCTCATCCGTGAGGAGGACCTCTACGGAGCGGTCGAGAGCGCCTACAGCCAGGGTTGGCGGCGCATGAAGCTGTATTTTCTGACCGGGCTTCCGACCGAGACCGACGAGGACACACTCGGTATCGCCGAGCTCGCCCGCAACTGTGTGGCGCTCGGCCGCAGTCACCACTCCTCACCGTCGGTGACGGTCTCCGTGGGCGGTTTCGTGCCTAAGCCGTTCACGCCGTTCCAGTGGTTCGGTCAGAACACCGTGACTGAGCTGTCGCGCAAGATCGGGCTGCTGCGCGATGATCTGCGACGGACCCCCGGCGTGCAGCTCAAATGGCACGATCCAAAGGCAACTCTCGCAGAGGGCATCACCAGTCGCGGCGACCGCCGCCTAGGTCCTGTGATCGAGTATGTCTGGCGCAAGGGCGGCACGTTCCAGGAGTGGTCTGAGCACTTCAACTACGACCTCTGGCTCGAGGCCATGGCAGTCAACGGCTGCGATGTCGACTGGTACGTCCACCGTCACCGCACACAAGACGAGGTGCTTGCCTGGGACCACCTCTCGGCGGGGCTGCACAAGGACTTCCTGTGGCAGGACTGGCGCGACTCCCTCAATGAACTGGGCTTGGAAGACTGCCGTTGGATACCCTGCTACGACTGCGGTGCCTGCACGGGCTACGGAATCGAGCATGTCGTGGCATCGGCCTCGCCTCCCGCGGGGGGCAGCCAGGGGACCGGAGTCGACCTGAGCGGGGGCGGGGCCGTGCCGGTGGTGCTGGCGCAGCGGCACCGGCACAGCGGGGCGCGCAACGGCGTCGGTACCCGTCGGGGGGCCGGGGTGGCGTCATGAGGGTTCGGATCTGCTTCACCAAGCACGGCAAGGTGCGCTTCACCTCGCATCGCGACGTGGCCCGGATCTTCCAGCGGGCGCTGCGGCGCGCCGGGCTCCCCGTCGCCTACAGCCAGGGGTTCTCGCCGCGGCCCAAGATTGCATTCGGTCTCGCCCTGTCGACAGGACATTCCTCCGATGCGGAGTATCTTGACATTGACTTGGATCCCGAACGAATCAACGGAATTGAAATGGGCGATCTGCCGGCCCGACTGACAAATGAGCTTCCGCAAGGAATGGCAGTCACTGCTGCAGTGGCCGTTGACCGACAGACTGCGTCGTTGCAGCAGGCAGTCACGAGTTGCACCTGGCAGATCGATGTCGTCGACATCGACGCCGATACCGTGGCCAGCGCCGTGGCTCGAGCGCTCGCCGCAGAGAGTCTCGTCGCAACCAGAGAACGCAAGGGTCGCAAGGTCGTGGACGACCTGCGCCCCGGCGTGCTGAGTCTCGATGTTGAAGGGCCTATCGAAGCTGAACAAGCGAACGGTGGCGGGGTGCGGCTCATCGCTGAACTCGCCACCCAACCGCGTGCTCTGCGAGTGTCTGAACTCTTGGGCGCCCTTGATCCGCCGCTGATCGAGCACCGGGTGCTGAGGCTTCACCAATGGACAATGAACGAAACCGACGACCGGCAGCGCAGCAGTCCGCTGGACGCTGCCTCGTCCACACCGGTGGGGGCGACATGATCGCCTGTTCCCCGGTGTCATCAACGAAGGAAAGAAACTATGGCCAAATCACAGGCCGACAACAGCGACGCATCCGCGCCTGCTCCCAAAACTCAGTCCACTGCCAAATCTCAAAACCCCGGCAAATCTCACCCGCCCGGCAATCCTCGACCGCCCGGCAGATCTCAACCCAAGGGTGCCCGGAAACCGAAAATTGGTGATTCTCGCCCGGCGCCGACTCCGAATCGGGCCCCGCGCATAGGAGACACCCGACCGGCGCCTCCGAGCGGTGGCAGTGCCGGGCCCTCGGGTCGTGGTGCTTCGGGCGGTGGCAGTGCCGGGCCCTCGGGTCGTGGTGCTTCGGGCGGTGGCACTGCCGGGCCCTCGGGTCGTGGTGCTTCGGGCGGTGGCAGTGCCGGGCCCTCGGGTCGTGGTGCTTCGGGCGGTGGCAGTGCCGGGCCCTCGGGTCGTGGTGCTTCGAGCGGTGGCACTGCCGGGCCCTCGGGTCGTGGTGCTTCGGGCGGTGGCAGTGCCGGGCCCTCGGGTCGTGGTGCTTCGGGCGACGGCAGCGCCGGGCCCTCGGGTCGTGGCGCCTCGAACGCCAAGCCCAAGGACGGGCGCGGCGGCAGTGGCGGCGGCGGTTCCGAAAGCAAGGGTTCTGGGCGGTCAGGGTCTTCGAACCAGGGCCCGAAGCAGCAGGACTCCCAGGGTCAAGAGCAGCAGGAGAACCAGGGCCGCGGCCAGGGTGGGGGAGGATCGAAGCTTCGGCGCCGCAGGCGCGGCGGACGGGGCCGTGGCCGGGGGTCCGCTCCTGACCAGCCCCAAGGAGATGCCCGCAACAGGGCCGGAGGCGCCCAGGGTCGTCAGGGTCGCGGCCAGCGGTCCCATCGTCCGGTCGAGTCGGTCATCGACGATGCAGTCGAACTTGATGAGAAGACGCTCAAACAGCGGCGCGGCAAAACCCGCAAGGGGCAGGCGGTCGGCCGCTACCTGATGTGCGTGTCAGTGGGTGACAAGGCGACGCAGATAGCAACACTCGAAGGGCGCAAGCTGGTCGAGCATCAGGTGTCTCGTCCAGCCGACGACATCAGCCAGATTCACGGCAACATCTATGTCGGCCGGGTGCAGAACGTGCTTCCGGGCATGGAGGCGGCCTTCATCGACATCGGCACCCCCAAGAATGCGGTGCTGTACCGCGGCGATGTCCAGTACGACCGGGACGACCTCGACAGCAAGCCCACCGAGCAGCCTCGCATCGAGCAGTTGCTGAAGGCCCGCCAGACAATCATCTGCCAGGTGACCAAGAACCCGATCGCTCACAAGGGGGCGCGCCTCACCCAGGAGGTGTCGCTTCCCGGCCGCTTCGTGGTGCTGGTGCCCAACACCTCCACCTACGGCATCTCCAGACGCCTGCCCGACACCGAACGGACCAGGCTCCGCAACATCCTCGACAAGGCGAAACCCAAACAGCACGGCGTGATCGTCCGCACCGCGGCCGAGAAGGTCACGGCCGCGGAGATCGAGCGCGACGTCTCCCGTCTCGTCACCCAGTGGAACGAGATCGAGGCGCTCGCCAAGAAGACGAGAGCGCCTGCGCTCGTCTACCGCGAGCCCGAGGCCGCGGTGCGGATAATCCGCGAGGAGTTCACCAAGGACTTCCGCGGGATCGTCATCGACAACCGTGAACTCTGCGACGAGGTGAGGGCGTACGTTTCGAGCATCACGCCGGGACTGGCGGAACGCGTCGAGTACTACGACCCGAAGGCCGCGAAGCTGCCGCTGTTCGAGCGCCATCACGTGCAGGAGCAGTTGCGCAAGGCGCTCGACCGCAAGGTCTGGCTGCCGTCGGGCGGTTCGTTGATCATCGAGGCCACCGAGGCCCTCACCGTGATCGATGTCAACACCGGCAAGAACGTCGGCAAGTCGAGCCTTGAGGAGACGGTCTTCCGCAACAACCTCGAAGCCGCTGAGGAGGTCGCCAATCAACTGCGGCTGCGTGACATCGGCGGGATCATCGTGATCGATTTCGTCGACATGGAGATCGCCAGGAACCGTGCCGAGGTGATGAAGGTGTTCCGCGCGGCGTTGGCTCGTGACAAGACCCGCACGCAGGTGTTCGACATCTCGGGCCTCGGATTGGTCGAGATGACCCGCAAGCGGATCGGCGAGGGCCTGCTGGAGTCGGTGTCTGACCTTTGCGAGACCTGTGAGGGTGACGGCCATGTGTTGATCGAGGGTCTGATCGGCTGACGGGCCCGTTAGAATCGTGAACCTATGTACGCAGTAGTGAAGACCGGCGGCAAGCAGTACCGCGTCGAGCAGGGCCAGACCATCTCGGTGGACCGGCTGGGCGAGCCGGGCTCTGAAGTCGAACTGGCGCCGGTGATGCTCGTCGACGGCGACACCGTCCTGGCCACTCCCGATCAGCTGCGGGGCGCGTCGGTGACGGCGCGGGTCGTTGAGGAGCGCAGGGGCCCGAAGATCAACGGTTTCCTCTACAAGAGCAAGTCCAACAATCGCAGGCGCTGGGGGCATCGTCAGACTCAGGCCCTCATCGAGATCACCGAGATATCCAGGGGTTGATTTACAATGTCCAAGACCAAAGGCGGCGGTTCCACCCGCAACGGCCGCGATTCCAACGCTCAGCGACTGGGTGTCAAGGTTTATGACGGTGGCCAGGTTCTGGCCGGTGCGATCATTGTTCGTCAGCGCGGCACCAAGTTCCACCCGGGCAACAACGTGATGCGCGGCGGTGACGACACTCTGTTCGCCACCTCCGACGGCACGGTCAAGTTCGGTCGCCGCCGCGGCCGCAAACTTGTTGACGTGATCCCAGCCTGACCCGCCGCCCCCGCTGGTGGTTCGGCGGACGCGTCTGTCTCTGAGTCGTGCCCTACGCTGGCGGGGTGAGCACTTTCAGCGACGAATGCAACCTTCATGTCACCGCTGGCGACGGCGGCGCTGGCTGCGTTGCGTTCCGGCGTGAAGCGCATGTGTCGAAAGGCGGGCCCGACGGCGGCGACGGCGGCGACGGCGGATCGGTGTGGCTGGTAGCGGACCGCAACGTCGCTTCGCTGCTGGCTTTCCGCGACCACCCCCATCGCCGGGCGCACAACGGCAGACACGGTGGTGGATCCAAACGTCACGGCGCGCGGGGCAAGGATCTGGAGGTGGCGGTGCCGATGGGAACGGTCGTGGTCGACCACGAGACGCGCGAACCGCTGGCCGATCTCGTCAACAACGGTGATCGTTGGCTCGCCGCGCAGGCCGGGGAGGGCGGCCGGGGCAACGCCCGCTTCCTGTCGAACCGGCGCCGGGCGCCGGCGTTCGCGGAGCAGGGCGAGCACGGCGAGCAGCGCTGGTTGCGGCTCGAGCTCAAGCTTCTCGCCGACGTGGCGATCGTCGGCTTCCCCAATGTCGGCAAGTCGACGCTGATCAGCCGCATCTCGGCAGCCAAGCCGAAGATCGCCGACTATCCGTTCACGACCCTTGAGCCGAACCTCGGAGTCGTGCGCACTGACGACGGTTTCGAGATGGTCGTGGCCGACATTCCGGGGCTGATCGAAGGTGCGAGCCGGGGCCGGGGGCTGGGGTACCAGTTCCTTCGCCATGTCGAGCGGGCGCAGGTGTTGTTGGTGCTCGTCGACCTGGCGCCGTGGGACGGAGTCGCGCCGCACGAGCAGTTGCAGGTGCTGCTAAACGAACTCGGCTCCTATCAGGCTGACCTGTTGAACCGGCCGCGCCTGGTGGTCGGGAGCCGCGCCGACATGGCCCCGGGCCACTCCTTCGACGGCGCCGTGGTCTCCTCAGTCACCGGTGAGGGGATCAACAAGTTGATCGGGGAGCTGGTGCGACTGGTCGGCGAGAGCCGCGCCCAGCAGGTCGAGTCGGTCCTGTCGGTGATCCATCGCCCGCTGCCCGCGGAGATTCAGCTTCGGCGCCATGACGACGGGTCCTGGGAGGTGCTGGGCCGTGCCGCTCGGAGGGCGGTCGCTCTCAGTGACCTGACTGACGACCAGGCGCTGGCATATGCGACCGAGCGGTTGCAACAGCTCGGGGTAGACACGGCGTTGGCGCGGGCCGGGCTGAAGACTGGTGACGAGGTTCGCATCGGAGAGTTCAGTTTCGAGTACGAAGAGGACACATGAGCACCAACAGCACGGTCGTGGTGAAGATCGGGACCTCGTCCATCACCGACGACGACGGGGCGGTGCAGCGGTCGCGTGTCGCCAAGCTGTGCGCCGAAGTCGCCGAGCTGCGCGCCGACGGATACCAGATCGTGGTGGTGACCTCAGGCGCTATTGCCGCGGGTCTGCCCGAGCTGGGTCTGGGCGGCGCCAAGCGGCCCAGAGACGTCCGCACACTGCAGGCGGTGGCCACGGTCGGACAGAGTGCGCTGATGGCGGTCTACCGTGAGGAGTTCGCATCACACGGCCTGATCGCGGGCCAGGTTCTGCTGATTCCGCTCGACTTCATCGTGCGCTCCCAGTACCTGCATGCCCGACAGACTCTTGAGCGCCTGCTCGAGCTCGGTGTCGTGCCGGTGGTCAATGAGAACGACGCCATCGCCGATGACGAGATCCGCTTCGGCGACAACGACCGGATAGCGGCCCTGGTCGCCAACCTGGTCGACGCCGACCGCCTGGTTCTGCTGACAGACACGGCCGGTGTGCTCACCGCAGATCCGCGCATCAACCCTGACGCCTCGCTGATCTCTGAGATCGTGGGCACAGACAATCAGACCGAGGCGCTCGTCGGTGGCGCCGGGTCCGCTCGGGGGAGCGGCGGCATGGCCTCGAAGCTCAACGCGGCGAAGATCGCAGCCTGGTCGGGCGTGTCGTCGGTGATCGCGGACGCGGACCGTGAATCGGTGCTGCGCGACGCAGTGAACGGTGTGGCCGGCAGCGGCACGATGGTGCGCGCCCGCCAGAGCCGACTGCCCGCGAGGAAGCTGTGGATCGCCTTCGCGGTCGGCGCACAGGGGACCATCACCGTCGACGCGGGAGCTCGCAAAGCCCTCGAACGGGGCAAGTCGCTGCTGGCGGCGGGGGTGCGCGGCGTCGACGGTTCGTTCGCCGCGGGAGCTCCGGTCGAGGTGGTCGACGACGATGCGGTGGTCTTCGCCAAGGGGTTGACCCGTCACGGTTCGGACGACCTGCGCGCGGTTGCGGGCCGCCGCAGCGAGGATCTGCCCGCACCTGCGCTGCATCTGGTCGTCCACGCCGACGACCTGGTGACGGTGCCCGCTTGACCGGTTTCGGTGCCCGTCTGGCTGGTGTCGGTGCCTGCCCTGGTTGGTGACGGTGCCCGCCGGTCTGGTGACGGTGCCCGCCGGTCTGGTGACGGTCCCTGCTTGACCGGTTTCGATGCCCGTCTGGCTGGTGTCGGTGCCTACCTGGCTGGTCCCTCAGGGAGTGCTTGGATCGCTGCTGGTCTCGGTGATCGCCTGTGCGGCGTCGGGGGCCTCGATTCCGAGGTTGGAACGGATCGTCTCGAGCCGTGACTGCGCCTCGAACCTCCGAGCGGCCTTCTCGACTTCGTACACCTGTGTCTCGACGCTGCCCTCGGTGAGCTCGGCGGCGGCCTTGGCCCGTGCGTAGCGGGCCTCGATCTTGTCGCGTACCTGGTCGAAGGTCGGGACGTCCTCGCCGACCGCCTCTGACAGGGTGCTCATGGCGGAGTTGACGGTCTCCTGCATCTTGGCCTGGTCGAGTTGGCTCAGCAGTGCCTGCCGCTGCCCGAGCTTCTTCTGCAGCAGTCCGGCGTTCTGCTCGACCGCGGCCTTGGCCTGGTCAGCGGCCTCGGAGGCTTGGAAGTACAGACCCTTGAGGCTCTCGATCTCCTCTTCGAGGATCACGATCCGGTTGGCGAAATGCTCGGCAGCGTCGGTGTAACGCTCGAGGTTCTCGGCGTGGCCGGAGCGGGTGGCTTCGTCGGCCATCTTGACGGCCTGGCGAGCGTTGCCGCTGTAGCGCTCGAGTTCCTCGATGGCGCGGTTGAGCCGAAGCTCAGTCTGTTTCTGGTTGGCGATGACGTTGGCCGCTTGCCCGCGGAGCCGGTTGTGTTGGTCCTTGGCCTCGCTGATGGCCTGTTCCAACTGGACCTTGGGGTCCGCTGACTCCTCGAATCTCTGGTTCGATCTGGTGATCAGGTAGTTCCAACGCTTCTTCAGGTACTGGAGCATGGTTCAATCGTAGTGGCTGGCGGTGCCACTGGTCAGCGTGAGCGCGAGAACGCCTTACGGACCGGGTCCGACAGCAGCCGGGTTTCCTCCACGCCGATGCGGGAGGCGATGGCCACGTAGCCGACGACCGCCACGCCGACGACCGCCCCAGCGGTGAACAGCAGCGAAAGGTCCGGGAGATACCGAATGTCGGGGAGCATCGGAATGTCTGGGAGTGCCAGCCTGGTCGTGCCAGCGAGCACGAGGGCTCCGGCCGCGGCTGCCGCTGGCCGCCCCAGTGTGCGCACCGGGTTGGTCATGGCTGGCAGGTGGCGGCGGGACCGAACCGACAGGGCCAGCAGTTCGACCCAGGCGCCGACCGCAGAAGCGGTGGACAGGCCGACCGCTCCGAGGCGGACAGGACCCTCGACCGCCCGCACGCTCTCGGCCAACGGCGCCGACGAGATCCAGCCTCCGCTGGTGGTCAGCCCGTCCAGCGTGACGATCACGCGGTCCAGCGAGAACATGATGAGCAGCGCAACGGCCGCTGAGACGGCCACTCGAAGTCCGGCAATGCGAGCCGGCCCGCGGGTGTCGCCGACGGCGTAGCAGGTGTTCTGGAGCAACCGACTGGTGCCGACGGCCGGCAGTCCGACCGCGTAGGCGCCGAGCACCAGCCACACCAGGATCGCGTCGGTGTGGTTGAATTCGCCGCCTTCGAACAGAACCCGGATTATCAGGTCACCGGCCACTATCGACACCATCGATGCCATGAGCATCCAGAAGGCGATCCGTCGTAACCCCCGCTCGGAGCGCGACGCCAGTCTCAGCGGGTCGCCGACGAGCCGTGACAGCTCCGGGAGCTCCGCTGCAGCCACACTCATCGCGAAGAGGCTCACCGGGAGCGTGTACAACAGTTGCGCCTTGATCAACGCGGCGATCGCGCCGGTCGCCAGCAGGGTGGCCAGCATCAGGTCGAGGTAGGCCGACAACTGCACGACGCCGCGCCCGAGCAGCGCGGGCACGAAGCGTCGCTGGATCTCCCGCACCGAGGGGTCCCGCCTGTCGGGCCGCAAGCGGATGCCGGAGGCCAGGCGCAGCACGGTCGGCAATTGGATCAGCAGTTGCAGCAGGCCACCGACGGTGACCGCCAGTGCCAGGCCCCTCGCGGCGTCTACCAAGTCCCAGTCGCGGGCCCACATCAGGTAGAGGGCGATGATCTGGCAGGCGTTCCAGATGACCGGCGCCGCGTAGGGGAGAAAGAAGCGACGATGGCTGTTGAGCACCCCGAGGCACCACGCCGACATGACCAGGAACCCCATACCCAGGGCCATGATCCGGACCAGGTCGACAACGATCTCGAACTTCTCGCCGCTGAGGCCGAATGCCAGCACCGATGTGATCGGTCGGGCGGCGAGCACGAAGACCCCCACGCAGACGCCGGTGACCGCCAAAAGCAGCGCCCCGACCGCCCCGGCGACCCGGCTGGACTCCTCGGGGTCCTCGTCGTCGAGGAGCTTGCTGTAGACGGGCACGAACGATGCCGAGAGCACCCCCTCGCCGAGCAGGTTCTGCAGCAGGTTGGGGATCTGCGAAGCGGCGGAGAAGGCGTCGGCGGCGAGGCCGAGGCCGAACACCCGGCCCGCCACCAGTTCGCGCAGCAGGCCCGACACCCGTGAAATGCCGATCCCCAGAGCGACCAGCAAGGACCCGTTTCGTTTCGGTGCCGACACTCCAGTTGGTCCCTTCCACCGATTGAACTGCCTCTGCTCCGGTCAACACTACTGTGTCGGTCAGCTACGCTGAGACAGTGACCGGCCGAACCACTCCGATCCCAGAGCTCGCGGCGCGCGCCAAGATCGCATCACGCGCGCTGGCCGTTGCCAGCACCGAGTGCAAGGATGCCGCCTTGGCCGCCGGGGCCGACCTGCTGATGGCGAAGGCGGAGCCGGTGTTGGAGGCCAACGCCGCGGATGTGGCCGCGGCGGTCAGCGCTCAGATGGCAGCGCCGCTCGTGGATCGCCTGCGGCTCGACCGTTCGCGCATCGAAGCGATGGCCGAGGGCCTTCGCAAGGTTGCGTCGCTGGCTGATCCCGTGTCGCGGATCAGCGACGGCTGGGTGCGGCCCAACGGGCTGCGCATTGAACGGGTGCATGTGCCGCTCGGTGTTGTGGCGATCATCTACGAGAGCCGCCCCAACGTGACCAGCGACGCCTTCGGCCTCTGTCTCAAGTCTGGAAACGCCGCTTTCCTGCGCGGGTCCTCGTCTGCGATCAATTCCAATCTGGCCGTGTCGGCCGTGTTGCGTGAGGCACTCACCGAGGCGGGGCTTCCCGCTGACGCCTTGGTGGTGGTCAACGACACGCGTCGTGAGGCCGCTGTGGAGTTCATGCAGCAGAACGACTACATCGACTGTCTGATCCCCCGTGGGGGTCCGTCGTTGATCCAGTCGATCCTCGACAACGCCACGGTTCCCTATGTCATTGACGGGGCTGGCAACTGCCATGTCTATGTCGACGCTGCCGCCGACCTCGACATGGCGATCAAGATCCTCGTCAACGCCAAGACCCAGCGAACCGGGGTCTGCAACGCCGCTGAGTCCCTTGTCGTCCACCGCGACGTCGCTTCGGCGTTCATTCCGACGATGGTGGACTCGCTCGAGGGGGTCGAGTTGGTGGGTGACGAGGAGTCGCGCCGGATCTCCCCGTCGATCGCAGCCGCTGAACCGGAGGACTTCGCGACCGAGTACCTCGACATGAAGATGAGCGTCAAGGTGGTCGGCGATCTCGACGAGGCGATCGCCCACGTGTCTGAGACTTCGACGGGACACAGCGAAGCGATCGTCACCAACGATGTCCGCGCTGCGGACCGTTTCGCCCTTGAGGTCGACGCCGCGGCGGTCCTGGTCAACGCATCGACCCGCTTCGTCGACGGTGAGGAGTTCGGCTTCGGTGCCGAGATCGGCATTTCGACCCAGAAGCTCCATGCCCGCGGTCCGATGGGGCTCGAGCAGCTCACCACCTGCAAGTACGTTGTCCGCGGCGAGGGCCACGTCCGGCCCTGACAGACCCCGCCGCAAAGCAGCCCGGTGAGCGCAGCGAGACCTGCACCGGGGTAGACGGCCGCTAACCTTGATCCTCTATGTCTTTTCGTTTCAGCGACGTCGCCTCCCTCAAGGACGGCCTGTGCCAGGTCGGCTATCTGTCCGACGAGGGCATCGCCGGTGTGGTCTACCTCGCGGACCGGTTGCAGAAGCCGGTCCTGGTGGAGGGGCCTGCAGGCACCGGCAAGACGCAGCTGGCAAAGAGCGTCTCGGAGGTGCTCGGCACCCGGTTGATCCGTCTGCAGTGTTACGAGGGGCTCGACGAAGCCAAGGCGCTCTACGAGTGGAACTACAAGAAGCAGCTGCTGAGGATCCAGAGCGACGGAAGTGACGGCCATGACTGGGACGGCCTCTCAGACGACATCTTCTCCGACGAGTTCCTGTTGACGAGGCCGCTGCTCGAGGCGATCAGCGCGACCGATCCCGTCGTGCTGCTGATCGACGAGGTCGACCGTGTCGAGGTCGAGACCGAGGCTCTGCTGCTTGAGATCCTCTCTGACTATCAGGTCTCGATCCCCGAGCTCGGCACCATCGAGGCCTCCCAGATTCCGCTGGTGTTCTTGACCTCCAACAACACCCGTGAGCTTTCTGAGGCTTTGAAACGGCGTTGTCTGTACCTTCACGTCGATTATCCCGACCTGGAGCGCGAGAAGGAGATCGTGCTCACGAAGGTCCCTGAGATCACCGAGAATCTGGCCGATCAGGTCGCCCGGGTCGTGCGCTCGATACGCCAGATCGAGTTGAAGAAGGCGCCGTCGGTGTCTGAGACGATCGACTGGGCCCGCACGCTGGTGCTGCTCGGGGTCGACAAGATCGAGGAGCAGACTGCGAGCGACACGCTCAACATCTTGTTGAAGTACCAGAGCGACATAAACAAGGTCGCAAAGGAACTGGTGACTGCCGACGGTGTGAGCGCCTGATCCGGCGATGACCGCGATCGGCACCCCACAAGGAGACGGCGCGACTCAGCGGGTTCCCCTGGAGTTCGGCGACGCCATCTTGGAACTGCTCAACGGGTTCATCATCGAGCTGCGCGCCGCGGGCCTGCCGGTGAGCCTCACCGAGAACCTCGACGCACTCGAAGCGGTCAAGCATGTGCCGATCGGTGACCGCGAGTCCTTCAAGTACGCGCTCGGCGCCACGCTGGTCAAGCACTACAACCACTGGAAGGCCTTCGAGACGGTGTTCGAGGTGTACTTCTCGTTGCGGGGCAGGCAGTATGCCATTGGCGAGGACGACGAGTTTGGCGACCTCGACGACGACGAACTCGACGAGGCCCAACTCGGCGACCAGCAGGGCGGCGGCGGCGCAGGCGAGAACCTGAGTCCCGAGGAACTTGCGGAGATGCTGTTCCAGTCGTTGCTGCGCGGTGACGCCCAGATGATGAAGGGCGTCGCCCGCCAGGCCGTTCGCCGGTTCGCGGGGATGGAGCCCGGCCGCCCGGTCGGGGGCACCTACTACCTCTACCGGACGCTGCGAAACCTGGATCTCGACGGCGTCCTGGAGCGTCTGCTGCAGCAGGCCCAAGACACTCAGGGGGAGTTCTCAGATTTCGACCAGCGGCTCTGGCGCGACGAGTACCAGCAGCGGATCGATCAGCTGCAAAAGGAGATAGAGGCGGAGATCCGGAGGCGGTTGGTGGCCGACCGCGGTGTCGAGGCGATGGCCAAGACGCTTCGCAAGCCCCTGCCCGAGGACGTCGATTTCATGCACGCCTCGCGCGAGGAGATGGCGAGCCTGCGCAAGGCGATCTACCCGCTGACGCGCAAGCTGGCGGCCCGGCTGCAGCGCAAGCGCCGACACGGACGCAGGGGTCCGCTCGATTTCCGGCGCACGGTCCGTGCTTCGTTGAGCTACGGGGGGGTCCCGGTCGAGCCGAAGTTCCGCAACCCCAGGCCGCACAAGCCCGAGATCTTCGTCGTCGCCGACATCTCCGGTTCGGTTGCTGCGTTCGCCCGTTTCACGCTGCACCTCGTCTATGCCATCTCCGGGCAGTTCTCCAAGGTCCGCTCATTCGTGTTCATCGACGGGCTCGACGAGGTGACATCGTATTTCGAGGGGGTTGAGGACATCAACGAGGCGGTTCACCGCGTCAACACCGAAGCCGACGTGGTCTGGGTCGACGGGCATTCCGACTACGGGCACGCGTTCGGCGTGTTCTGGCAGAAGTACGGATCCGACATCGGCCCGCGCACGTCGATAATGATCCTCGGCGACGCCCGCAACAACTACCACGCGGCGCAGAGTTGGATCGTCAAGGAGATGCAGGACAAAGCCCGACACGTCTACTGGCTGAATCCGGAGCCGCGCAGCTACTGGGACACCGGCGACTCGATCGTCGGTGAGTATTCCCAGCACTGTGACGGCACCTTCGAGGTTAGGAACCTCCGCCAACTCGAGGGCTTCGTAGAGAACCTGGCCTAGCGTCCCAGTCCGGGGGTGACGTCGGACTGCAGCAGTTCGGCCACGCGGAAGGCCAGATCGACCGATTGACGGCCGTTGAGCCGGGGGTCGCACATGGTCTCGTAGGCCCGGTCGAGGTCTTGGTCGACGAGGTCGTCGGATCCGCCGAGACACTCGGTGACCGCGTCGCCGGTCAACTCGACGTGGACCCCTCCGGGATGGGTTCCCTCGGAGCGGTGAGCCGCGAAGAAGCTGCCGATCTCGCTGAGCACATCCTCGAAATGGCGGGTCTTGCGTCCACCGGTGGAGGTGTAGGTGTTGCCGTGCATCGGGTCGCAGGCCCAGACCACGCGGTGACCGGAGTCGCGCACCGCGGCGAGCAGCGGCGGCAGGCCGTCGGCGATCTTGTCGGCACCCATGCGGCTGATCAGGGTGAGCCTGCCGGGCACGCGGCCGGGGTTCAGGGCCTCGCAGATCCCGAGCACTTCGTCGGTCGTGGCGGTGGGTCCGATCTTGCATCCCAGCGGATTGCCGACGCCGCGCAGGAACTCCACGTGGGCGCCGTCGAGCTCGCGGGTTCGTTCGCCGATCCAGAGCATGTGCGCGGAGCAGTCGTACCAGTCGCCGGTGAGGGAGTCGCGGCGGGTCAGCGCCTCCTCGTAGTTGAGCAGCAGCGCTTCATGGCTGGTGTAGAAGTCGACCTCGTGAAGGGCTGGAACAGTGGTGGAGTCGATCCCGCAGGCGGCCATGAAGCGCAGGGCGCGGTCGATCTCGTCGGCCATTGTGGCGTAGCGCTCGCCTGCGGGCGAGGACGCTACGAAGTCTCGGTTCCAGCTCGACACCTGATGCAGGTCTGCGTATCCGCCGCGTGTGAAGGCCCGCAGGAGGTTGAGGGTGGAGGCGGCCCGGTGGTAGGCGGTGAGGAGGCGTTGGGCGTCCGGGCGCCGGTCGTCTGAGTTGAATGCCACGTCGTTTACGATCTGGCCGAGGAACGACGGCAGTTCGGTCTCGCCCTGCGTCTCGGTTGGATTGGAGCGGGGCTTGGCGAACTGCCCGGCGATGCGGCCGACCTTCACCACAGGGGTGCCGCCGGAGTAGGTGAGCACGATGGCCATCTGCAAGATGACCCTGAGCCGGTCCCTGATCGAGTCGGTTGAGCTGTCGAAGGACTCGGCGCAGTCCCCGGCCTGGAGCAGGAAGGCGTCGCCCTCGGCGACCCTGGCAAGCCGGCCCATGAGGTTGCGGGCCTCACCTGCAAAGACCAAGGGTGGCTGCTCGCTCAGGATCTTCTGAACCTGATTGACTTCGGCGTCGTCAGGCCATGAAGGCTGATGCTTGGCGGGGAAGTTCCGCCAACTGCTTGGGTTCCAGTCGTTGCTCACCTGACAAGTCTGCTGTGTTCGTGCCGCAGGTTCCACCTGATTTCGCACAATGCCGACAACTTCGCACGATGCCGACAACATCGCTGGAAAAGACCGGGACCCCCGCCGATCGGCGAGGGCCCCAGTGGGTTGTTGGGTTGTGGTGAACATTATACTACGCCACGCCCACCGCGTCTACACTATTCGCAGCATATTCTCGAACCGAGTTGATGGCCCGCTTGACGAGGCGGCGGGCGGCTTCGGCGGTGACGCCGAGATCCTCACCGACTTCGCGGTACGAGCGCTTGCGTCCGTCGCCGAGGCCGAACCGTTGCTCAACGGCGTACTTCGCCCGTTCGTCGAGTATGTCGAGCAGTCCGGTGACCATCTCCTCCTCGGCTTTGGCCATGACCTCGACCTCGGGGCCGGGATTCGAGTCGGGGAGCAGATCGACGAGCTCGTTGGAGTCGTCGTCGCCGATGGTGCGGTCGAGGCTGGAGGGGGTGGTCCTCCGGTGCGGGCGGGCGTGCTCGTCGTCGAGCTCGTCGCCGTCGCCGGAGACTGCCCGCAGCGCAGCGCGCAGGCTCGCGGAGCGGTCGCCGGGAAGGCGGACCAGGCTCGCCTTCTGGTCGAGCGCCCGGCCGATCGCCTGACGGATCCAGAAGGTGGCGTAAGTCGAGAACTTGAAGCCCTTGCGCCAGTCGAACTTGTCGACCGCGTGCTCGAGGCCGAGGTTGCCCTCCTGGATCAGGTCAAGCAGTTCCATGCCCGGGGGCAGTGGATAGCGCCGGGCGACGCTCACAACGAGGCGGAGGTTCGCCCGGATGAAACGGTCCTTGGCCGCCGCTGCCTTGCGGATGGCCCGGTTGAGCTCAACGCCGGTCTCGCCGGCATCCTTGCGGGCCTGGGCCTCGGTGCCTTTCTCGATGATTTGCGAGAGTTGGCGCTCCTCTTGCGCGTTCAGCAGACCTACTGCGCCGATCTCGTTCAGGTATTGTCCTACGGAATCACTCATGAATCTCACTCGATGGGATCGGCGCACGCGCTCTTCCCGATAATGCAGGCCGAAGCCTGGGGTTGTGTTGGGACGGGCTTAGGTACCGTCTGCTCGCGATCTTGTTTGAGTCCGCGCCGCCTTCCGGCCTAGCCGTATACTATTAGACACCATCGGGGCCGAAAAGTCACATCATGCTTGTATGACTTTTGTCACGTCGGCCGCGCGAGTCAGTCAACGGCCCGACTGCGTTGCCGGGACACGACCCTAGACTCTGAGCCGTGGAGGAGCATACACCGCAGCGGGTCGGGGTGTTCGGTGGAACGTTCGACCCAGTCCATTCCGGTCATCTGGCGGTCGCCTTGGAAGTGCGGCACCGGCTCGAGCTCGACCGGATGCTGCTGGTCGTCGCCAATGATCCTTGGCAGAAGACTGTCTTCAACTCCGTGACGCCTGCGAGGTTCCGCTTCGAGATGGTCCGCGCCGCGGTGGCGGCGGCCAACGAGACGATCGGCGCGTCTGTGCTGGAGGCGAGCGATCACGAGATCCGGCGCGGTGGACGGACCTGCACCGCCGACACGCTCGCCGCGCTGGACGCACAGACCGGCGGTACCGACCTGTTCGTCGTCGTGGGCTCCGATGTCGCGGCGAGCCTCGACACTTGGGAGCGCCCCGAGGAGGTTCAGCGACTGGCGACCACAGTTGTGGCAGAACGTGCGGGAAGCGTCGGGGGCCGACCTCCACCGGGCTGGGAGCACGTCGTGGTCGAGGCACCTGCCTTGGAGGTCTCCTCGACAGACGTTCGCAACCGCTTCCGCAACGGTCGGCCCGTGCTGGGACTCCTGCCGACTCCGGTGATCGACTATGTGCGCTCCAACGGGCTCTACGGGAGTCCTCGGTGAACACCGCCGACGCAACGGCGGATCGGGATTCTGGGCCGCGCGCCGCGACGGCGGATCGGGATTCTGGGCCGCGTGCTGCGACGGCGGAGCGGGTTTCGCGGCCGCGTGCTGCCACGGCGGATCTGGATTCGGGGCCGCGCGCCGCGACGGTGGAGCGGCCCGAACCGAGCCGCGCGGGTCGCGTCGGCGGCAAGCGGCCGGCACCGGGTCCGCATCCCTTCTGGGGTCTGGTGTTTCCGTTGTTGGTGGTGGCGGTTGCGGCACTGGTGTTCGCGGTGTGGCGGGAAGGAACCAAGCTGGTGCTCGACTCCAACAATGGTGAGCGGCGCGAGACGATCACCGACCCAACAGCACCGGGATACCAGGCGTTCGTCGATCCCACGCCGACCATGTTGGTCGCCCATCTCAGCGACGGTGGCGACCTGGTCGGAATCACGGTCCTGGCTCGTACCGCGCTTGATCAGGGTGGAACCGCTGTGCTGCTCAGCGCCGAGACCCTCCTCGAGCCCAGCGACGATCCCGCTGACGCGGTGTTCGTCGGCGAGGTCTATGAGGCGGCGGGGATGGAAGGCCTGAGCAGGCTGGTGGGCGACGTCTTCGGGTTCGGATTCAGGGAGACCTTGGAGATCACGACCTCGCAACTGGGGGGCTGGCTGCGCCTAGTCGAGCCGCTGCCGGTCGTTCTCGACGACGACCTCGTCTCGGTCGGCGCCGGAGGTCTCGTGGAGACGGAGTATCGGGCCGGGTTCCAGCAGTTGAGCGGAGCGCGGGCCGCGGAGGTCTACGGCTGGCTCAACGAGGGCGAGTTCGACTCGAACCGCACGCAGCGTCAGGCCGATCTGTGGGAGGCTTGGCTCTCCCGTGTGGGCACCGCCGATGACCTTGTCGCCGCGACGCTGCCGTTCGACGACGGGTTGTCGGCGTATCTGCGTGCGTTGGGCACGGGGTCTCGACGATTGGAGGTTCTGGCTGTTGTGGCGGTGTCGTTCGGAGGCGAAGATCCTCCGTTCTTCGCCCTCAACGAGGAGCAGAAGGTCCAGTTGAAGCGACTGGCTCGCGAGATGGTGCCGCTGCCGGTCGGTTCGCATCTCGGCGCGCGCCCTTCGGTGAGCCTGCTCGACGGCACCGGCGCCGGGTTGGGAGACCAGATGCTGCCGCTGCTCGTCGATGCAGGCGCGGAGATCACCGTGCTCGGCAATGCTGCGGTGTTCGGGGTGGAGGAGACGACGGTGGCCTACCACCTCGCCGACCACCGGCAGGCGGCGACCGCCCTGGCTGATGCGATCGGGGCATCGACGACGTTCGTCGAAGACGTTGACTCACCAGCAGACCTCACCGTCACCGTCGGCTGGGACTGGGCAGGCTCGTGAGCCGAAGCGGCCAGGACCGACTCAGGTGGGTCCGCTTGGCCGCGGCCGTCGCCGACGACAAGAAGGCGACAGACACGCTGATCATCGATGTGGGCGATGTGCTTGCGGTGACCGATCATTGCGTGATCACCAGCGCAGCCAATCCCCGTCAGGTCCATGCGGTCGTCGATGCGATCGAGCACGAGCTGAAGCTCGCCGGCGGACCTGCACCGCTGCGGGTCGAGGGCAAACAGGAGCGCGAGTGGGTGCTGATGGACTACGGCGCGTTCGTGGTGCACGTTTTCGGTTCGGCCCAGCGCGACTTCTATCAGCTCGAGCGTCTCTGGAGCGACCGCCCCCGCCTCGACTGGACCCCCACCCAACCGCTAGATCCCTCCTGAACTCAAGTCCGACAGCTCCACACCCGGACCCACACCCGGACCCACCCCCGAACAACTGCCCCCGCCACGCAGGACGAGTTTCTCGTCTGCACGGCCACCCCAACGGTTACCTCAGCACCCCACCACACTCGGCATCATCGGCAGCCTGTGGACGGGTGGGTAGCTCGACGACTACAGCCAACGAAGCGGAAGCCGGATTCAGAGGGCCCGGCACCGCCATCAATTTCTCCTTTTAAGAAGGAGAAATTGATAGTAAACTTTCCTTCTGACAAGGAGAGAATACGCCATGACGCCATCGGCGAACGACAACTGGGAGCGCACGGCAGGCTCGGATGCACCCTCGCCGCAGCTGCGACACACCTTCTTCGCCCGGCTGGAGGAGGTGCGCAGCCCCCCCTTGTTCACGCCGCGTCGCGTCGTCGGGCCAACGGCGTTCGCTGGCAAGGCCACAGCCGTGATCGGCATTCGCCGGGCGGGCAAGACGACATTTCTGCACCAGCTGCGCTCTGAGCGAATCTCGACAGGAGTCCCGGCCGAGTGTCTTCCCTTCGTCTCGTTCGAAGACGAGCGTCTGGTGGGGCTCGGTGCAGCGACGCTGGGTGCGTTGATCGACGAGTACACCGATCGCTATCGAGCCACGACGTCTTCGGGTACACATGCACCGGTTTGCTGGTTCCTTGACGAGATCCAGACCGTGGCGGGCTGGGAGCGGCTCGTGCGGCGCCTGCTCGATGCCGAAGGCGCGGAGGTGTTCGTGTCGGGCTCCTCGGCAGCGTTGCTGTCACGCGAGATCGCTACCGAGTTGCGGGGCAGGGCGTGGCAGGTCCTCATGCATCCGTTCGGGTTCGACGAGGCGCTGCGGCATCGCGGCGAAGCCCTGCCCGAGTCCCCCCCGAACATGTCCCGCATCGAGCGGGCGCGGGTCGAGGCGGCGTTCGTCGAGTGGCTTGAGTCCGGCGGTTTCCCTGAAGCACAGGGACTGGACACCGCGACACGGCGGCGCTTGCTGACCGACTATGTCGATGTTGCTCTGCTGAGGGACGTGATCGATCGCCACGGGGCGACCAATGTGGTCGGCCTGCGCTGGCTGGCACGCCAGTTGCTGGCCAACGCCGGCGCGATGTTCAGCGTCGAGAAGTTCCACCGGACCCTGCGCTCCCAGGGCATCGCGATCGCGCGCGACACCGTTCACCAGCATCTGAGCTGGCTCGAGGACAGCTTTCTGGTGCGAACGGTCTGGATGGAGGCGGCATCGGAACGGCAGCGGATGGTCAACCCGCGCAAGGCGTACCCGGTCGATGCAGGCCTCATCGGTGTGTACGACCGCAACGGGAGGGCCAATAGGGGCCATGCTCTGGAGACCGCGGTGCTGATCGAACTGGAGCGTCGCGGCAGCGAGATCACCTACGTCCAGACTGCCGAGGGCTACGAGGTCGACTTCCTGGCACACCATCTCGACGGAACCGCTGAGCTCATCCAAGTGTGCGCGGACGCGACCGACGCAAGCACCGCCGCTCGGGAGCTGCGTGGCTTGGTCGCGGCCAGCAAGGTGCTCCCGACTGCATCGCAGTCCTTGCTCACGCTCGACCACCGGGGTCTGCCCGGTGAGGTGCCCACCGGGGTTCATGCCCAACCCGCCTATGAGTGGATCCTGAGCGCCGCTGTCGGCGCTCAGCATTGCGCCGCGAAGTGAAAGAAGAGCCTCGCGACGGTCCGCTCTTGAGGAGCGTGACATCACAGAGTGCACGTGTGCGGTTCGGCCCAGCGCGACTTCTATCAGCTCGATCGTCTCTGGAGCGACCGCCCCCGCCTCGACGCCGCTGGCCCGGCCGGTCAGTCCTGAATCCCCGGTTCGGGAACCTCCCCGGCGGCGGCACCGAGGCCCCCAAAGGGCCCAAGCACCGAATGCGGCGTTCGTGCGTGGCCGCGATCCGATGTCATTTTCGGACGGTGCCGGCGCGACACTCGCTGGCGTTCGTGCGTGGCCGCGATCCGATGTCATTTTCGGACGGTGCCGGCGCGACACTCGCTGGCGTTCGTGCGTGGCCGCGATCCGAAGCGCCCCGTGGTGTCCTAGGATCGTGTGGGTGCGGATCGCGACTTGGAATGTCAACTCGTTGAAGGCCCGACTCGGGCGGGTCGAGCGCTGGCTTGAGATGTTCGAACCAGACGTGCTGTGCCTTCAGGAGACCAAACTGGCCGACGAGGCGTTCCCGGCGATGACCTTCGAAGCGCTCGGCTACGACAGCTTCCATCATGGGCAGGGGCGCTGGAACGGCGTCGCGATCCTCTCGCGGCTGGGAATAGACGACCCGATCGCCGGATTCGGCGACGGCAAACCAGCAGACGCCGATGCCCGGATCGCCTGGGCGACCTGTGGCGGAGTCCGGGTGGCCTGCTGCTACGTGCCCAACGGACGGGCGCTCGACCACGACCACTACCAGTACAAGCTGGCCTGGCTCGACCGGCTGGTCGGAGACCTCGACGGGCAGTGCGAGCCCAGCGACGACATCGTCGTCTGCGGCGACTTCAACATCGCCCCCGAAGACCGCGACGTCTATGACCCCGCCGAGTTCGTGACGCAGACCCACACCAGCGAACCTGAACGTGCCAGAATCGCGGCTCTGCAAGACTGGGGACTGGTGGACGTGTTCCGTGAACACCACCAAGATGAGCGCCTCTACTCCTGGTGGGACTACCGCGGCGGCAGCTTCCACAAGAAGCTGGGAATGCGCATCGATCTGCTGATGACCTCCCGGTCCGTCGCCGACGCCACCGAGCTGGCCCTAGTAGACCGCAACGAGCGCAAGGGCCCCAAGGACGACCCGCCGAGCGACCACGCCCCGGTCCTGATCGACGGAAGCCGCTAGGGCGATGTTGACCCCCCTCGACGAGCACCAACTGCTGGTCTTCTGGACGCAGTTGCTGGTGCTGGTGTCGGTAGCCCGCCTGTTCGGCGGCCTCATGCGCCGCATCAACCTTCCCTCGGTGATAGGGCAGCTCGCGGCGGGGATCATCGTCGGCCCCTCGATCTTTGGGCGGGTCTGGCCCGAGGGCTTCGCCTGGTTCCTGCCCGAAGAGGAGATCTCCTCGGGTGCCCTGCTGGCGGTCAGCTGGCTGGGTGTGGCCCTGCTGCTGGTGACCGCGGGTTTCGAGACCGATCTGGGGTTGATCCGCAGCCTCGGGCGCGCCGCCGCGCTGGTGACCGGCTTCAGTCTGGTCGTGCCCCTGATCGGTGGGATACTGGTCGGCGTCTGGCTGCCCGAGTCGTTCGTCGGCAGCGACGCCGACCGCAGCGTGTTCGCCATGTTCGTGGCCGCGGCGATGGCTGTCTCGGCTTTGGCCGTGATCGCCAAGATCCTCTCCGAGCTGGGCCTGATGAGACGCGACTTCGGCCAGATCACGGTTGCGGCCGGGATGGCCAACGATGTGATCGGCTGGGTGATGCTGGCGGTCTTCGCCAGCTTTGCCACTTCGGGGTCGGTGTCGATAAGGGTCGTGCTTGAAACGGTGCTGGGGTTGGCTCTTTTCCTGGTTCTGGCCATGACCCTGGGCCAACGGCTGGTCGACCGGGCGCTGCGCTGGGTGCGACGCGACGGTCCCAACATTGCCGGGGCGATGACCGTCGTTGCGGTCACCATGCTCGTCTATGGAGTTGCGACCCAGGCGCTCGGCATCGAAGCCGTGCTCGGCGCGTTCGTGGCGGGGGTTGTGCTGCACCGCTCCCGGTTCGGTCAACCCGAGGTGCTGCACCACATCGAGTCTCTCACGACGAGCCTCCTCGCCCCGGTCTTCTTCGCCACCGCCGGGATGCGTGTCGATCTCGGACTCCTAGATACAGACGCTCTCAGGTGGCTGGGGATCGTGCTGGCGGTGGCTATCGGCGCGAAGTTCGCCGGGGCTTTCGTCGGGGCGCGCCTGGCCGGTCAGAGCCGCAAGGCTGCGGTGGCTCTGGGCGCCGGACTCAATGCGCGGGGGACCCTGGAGATCGTGATCGCCTCTGTGGGTCTGTCCCTGGGCGTGTTCAGCGAGACGGCATACACGGTGATCGTGATCGTGCCGCTGGTCACCTCGGTGTTCGCGGCGGTGTCGCTGCGCGCCGTGGTGCGCGGCTGGAGGGGATCGGCCGACGAGCGGGAGCGACTCGACCGCGAGAAAGCGCTCAGTCAGAACCTGGTGGTGAAGTCGTCGAGGATACTGTTGCCGTCACAGGGCGGCCCGGCTTCGATAGCCGCGGCGCAGCTCGTGCAGTTCGCCTGGCCGAAAGAAGCCCCGGCGACGCTGGTCTCGGTGCTCGACGGGCCGCAACGACCGGACCTGTCGGTGCTCGAAGCGGTGCTCAACGAGCGGGCGGTCGACCACCGGACGGTGAGCGGCGACGATGCCGCGGCAGCGATCGCCGCGGAGTCCCGGCTCGGCTACGGGGTGATCGCCGTGGGTGTGGCGACCCGCCACGAGAGCCAGTTGTATTCGCCGATGGTCGACGAGATCCTGTTGAAAGCCACGATCCCGGTCATTATCGTCCGCCGGGCCCGCGATCTTGATCGCCCCCTTCCGGCAGCGTTCAGCCGAGTCGTCGTTCCGGTCACGGGCACCCGTTCGTCGAGCGCGGCCCAGGAAGTGGCGTTCAGCATCTCCGAGCAGTTGGGGACCGAGGTGTTCCTGACGCATGTGCTCAACCGCAAGACGCTCGTTCCGCGGGTGTTGAAACGCCGCTCGACCGAACTGGACCCGAGCGAGGTGGTCGCCAGAGAGCTCCTCGACATCGCCACGATCCGGGCGGTTCAGGCAGGAATTTGGCCGCGCGCACTGATCCGCAGTTCCGCCGACGTCCCTTCGGCGCTGGTGGGTGTTGCCACAGACGAAGGCTGCGACCTTGTGGTTCTCGGCGCGCAGTTGCGCAGCGTCGACGGGCGGCCATTCCTCGGCCACACCGTTGAGACGGTCCTTGAACAGTGCGATGCGAACGTTGCGGTGGTCGCACTCCCGCGCCGCGACTAGCCCGGTGTCTCCAGCCTCACGCCGCTGAACCGGGAGAAGGCGCGGTCAAATGAGACGATCTGGCAGTGGCGTTTTGATGCTTTGCTGTCAATCTGCGGGATGGATGATCTCTAGGAGCCGAGGGCCGAATCGATCGGCCATGATGGGGCCGATGACGGCGCTGAGTTCGGAAATGCTCGACGGCTCCTGTTGGGCGATGCGGCGCAGTGTGCTGTCCTTCAGCACTGCTGAAGGCTTGATCCTGGCAGCGCGGGCGACTGCGCTCCGCCACTGGTGCAGATCGGTGAGTAGTTCGCTGGCACGCTCGGCGGGGTCGTCACCGGAATGCGAGTCTCGCAATCGTCGGAGCAGGTCGAGGACTTCGCGGGGAGGGCCGGTGGGGGTCTGGTCCGCAGGTTTGTCGCTGACGAATGCCTCCAACCACGGTGAGGGGGAGCGTTCCATCGGCTTGCTCGCGACGACGCGGTTGGAACACCACATGACGTGAAGTTCCTGTCGGGCCCTGGTGGCCGCGACGTAGAGCAGTCGCCGCTCCTCCTCGCGGGCGGCGCGCGAACGCGCGAAGGCGACGGGGACCAACCCGTCTTCGAGCCCCACCAGATGGACTATCGGCCATTCCAGTCCTTTGGCGGAATGGAAGGTGCAGAGCTCCACGGCATCGACGGCCTCGCCCACTCGATCATCGCTGCGCAGCGAGACGGTGAAGTCTCCGATCGTGGCCCGGGGTTCAAGCGTCAGGTGGTCCGCAGCGAGACTCATGAACGCGTCGAGAATCACGGTCTGGTCGTTGACGGGCCGATCGTGCCGCAGACGCATCTGCTCGTCGGTCAACATCGTCGAGAGCGCGGTGTCGCTGTGCCAGCGGTTCAACAGATCGACGATCTCCGGGTGTCGCAGCAGGCCGGTGTCGCGCCTTCGGGTCGGTACGCCCAGCGCAGTCAACGCCTTGCGCAACGCGGGGAGTTGGGCGTTTGTCCGCGCCAGTACCGCCTGGTCCCGCCATGAAGCACCCTCGAGGCGTCGAGAACGGATCGCCTGCACCAGCACCGAAGCCTCGTCGTCGCCCTCGGTCACGGTCACCGTGGGCCAGTCACCGGAGGCCCGGGTGGCGGGTTGAGGTTCGCTGTTCAGCACCCGGGCCGCGGCGAACAGCACCTCCGGGGTCGACCGGAAGTTGGTGCGGAGGTGCATCACCGCAATCCCGGGAAAGTGGCGGTCGACCCGGCGGATGAAGTCGGGGTCGGCGCCGTTGAAGCCGTAGATGGCCTGATCTGGGTCGCCGACTAGGGCGAGCGACGACTCGGGCCCGAGCCAGGCCGACAGGACCGCGAACTGCAGCGGATTGACATCTTGAAACTCGTCGACGAACAGATGCCGGTAGAACCAGCGCTGCGCGTCGGCGAAAGCCGGCTGCTTGGTCAGCACGGAGTGGCACAGGGCCAGCACATCGTCGAAGTCGATGAGCCTGCGGGTGTTCTTGGCCTGTTGGAACGCAGCGTAGGCCGATGCCGTGAACTCGGCGCTGCGCGGAGGTCGCCGCCGGGCCTCGGTTGCTTCGGCGGCGTAGCGTTCGGGCGTGATCAGTCGGGCCCGAGCCCAGCTGATCTCGGTGTTGATAGCGGCGACCGTTGTGGTGTCGAGCTGAGGATTCGCTTTGGCCAACAACGAATAGCGGCTTGGGAGGAGTTTCATGTGCGGTCGGTCGCAGTGGTCCCAGTAACGCTTCAGCAGCGCCAACGCCACCGAGTGGAAGGTGCCGGCCGCGATCGCCTCGCGCATTCCCAGACTCTTCAGTCTCGAGCGCAGCTCAGACGCGGCCCGCCGGGTGAAGGTGAGCACCAGCACGCGGCGGGGGTCGATGTTCGCTTGCGCCGACTGCCAGGCGACCCGCCGGGTCAGCACCCGGGTCTTGCCCGAGCCGGCGCCGGCGATGATGCAGAGCCGCGAAGCCGTCGTGGTGACTGCGTCGCGCTGCGCTGGAGTCAATCCGGCCAGCAACGCCTCGGCGCGGTCCTCGGATCGATCGTCGGCGCGGTCCTCGGCGCGGTCCTCGGCGCGGTCCTCGGATCGATCGTCGGCGACCATTGCAGCACCCTACCGAGTCGACCATTAGCCTCTGGTGGGTGGAACCGGTCGGCACACGCCGCTTCGAACATCTGGTGGCTGAGGTGGTCGATGCGCTGCCGGCGGAGCTGGGCGCAATGATGCACAACGTTGCGGTGGTGATCGAGGACCGGCACCCCAGCGAAGACCTGCTGGGTCTCTATGAGGGAGTGCCGCTCACCGAGCGGGAGGCCTACGGTGCCTTCGAGATGCCCGACAAGATCAGCATCTACCGGCTGCCGTTGTGCGAGATGTGCAGCGACGAGACCGAACTGGCCGCCGAGGTCGAGATCACCGTCATCCATGAGATCGCCCACCACTTCGGCATCGACGACGAATCGCTGCACACCATGGGCTGGGGTTGAGACTCTTCGATGCGACTCATCAACCGGAGGGCAGCAGCCAGCAGCCCCTCATTCTCCTAGAAGCCCCTCATTCCTCTGCGGCGCTCCTTCTCCGTCTCGATCTCCTCGGCGTAGGCTTCGCTGGACTTGGGCGCTGTGGGTGCTTGACGCCGGCGCAGGTTCGGTGGGCTGAGCAGGTTCGTGATGAATCTCTTGAGTCCCATACCGTGACCCTAGCACCGCACGGCGCGTTCGCGGAGTTGGTATTTCAGGACTTTGCCGCTGGCGTTGAGGGGGAGTGCGTCGACGTATTCGACATGTCGTGGGACCTTGTAGTTGGCCATCTGGCCGCGGCACCAGGCGATCAGTTCCTCGGGGTCGCGGTCGGATCCGACCGAGGGCACCACGAAGGCGTGGCCGACTTCGCCGAGCCGGTCGTCGGGCACGCCGACCACGGCTACCTGTGCGACTCCTGGATGGTTCATCATCAGGTTCTCGATCTCGGCCGGGTAGGCGTTGAACCCGCCGTTGATGAACATGTCCTTGAGCCGGTCGGTGACGTCGATGTTGCCGCCAGCGTCCATCACTCCGATGTCGCCGGTGTGCAGCCAGCCGTCGGCGTCGATCGTCTCGGTGGTCTTGGCCGGGTCGTTGAGGTAGCCCTTCATCACGTTGTAGCCGCGCACAACGATCTCGCCCGGCTCGCCTCTCGGCACCTCTCGGCCCTGCGGGTCAACGATTCGCACTTCGACGCCGTCGATGGCCCGGCCGCTGGTGTGGGCGATGATCTCGGGGTCGTCGTCGTGTCGGCACATGGTGGTGATCCCCGATGATTCGGTGAGCCCGTAGCCGGTGACGATCTTCTCGAAGCCGAGCCGCTCGCGCATAGCAAGGATCATCTCCACGGGGATGGCGGCCGCGCCGGTCACTGCCAGGCGCAGCGACGACATGTCCCATTGGTCGAGGTCCTCGCTGTTGAGGATCGTCTGGTAGACGGCTGGCGGTCCGGGGAGCATCGAGATGCGCTCCTCGGGTATGCGCCTCATTACCGAGGGGACGTCGAACACCGGGTGGGGGATGATGGTCGAGCCGGTCATGAGGCAGGCGAGAATGCCCGCGTTGAGCCCGAAAGAGTGGAAGAACGGGTTGATGATCAGGTAGCGGTCGCGGTCGAGCCCGATCACCTTGGACCAGCTCAGATAGGACCGGCAGACAGCGGAATGGATCAGCATGGCGCCCTTGGGGTCGCCGGTGGTGCCGGAGGTGAACATGATGTGGCAGAGGTCGTCGCCGTTGACCGCGGCGCTGCGGGCGGTCCGTTCGGTCTCGTCGACCGCAGCGGCACGGGCCATGAAATCGCGGTAGTCGGTGGCACCGGCCGGGCAGGCTCCCCGCATCACGACGATCTCCGACAGCGTCTCGGGAACTCCGGCTTGCTGCAGCAGTGCCACATAGTCGGTGTCAAGGAAGTCGGTGACGCAGAACAGCATCTCGGCCCCGGAGTTCTCGAGCACGTAGGCGGCCTCGCGGCCCTTGAATCGGGTGTTGATCGGTACCACTACCCCGCCTGCTGCATGCACCCCGAGCGCGGCCACGGCCCATTCGCAGATGTTGGGTGCCCACAGCGCCACGCGGTCGCCTGGGTCCACCCCCGAGGCCATCAGCGCACGCGCCGCTACGTGGATCTGCGAGCGGAACTCAGAGAAGTTCCAGCGGACGCCGCCGTCCACCATCGCTTCATGTTCACCGAAGCGGTGGGCAGCGTCGTCTATGAGTTGCGGGATCGTCTGCCACACGGCGCTGTTCATTATCCGCGAGGGTAGTCAGCAGCCTGGTTTCGCACCCACTCAGCGAGGTTGCCCGCTTTCACCTGCCCGCGCACGCTCTCAGTTGCGGCCTCGGAACTGGGACTTGGTTGCGCCTCCGTCCTTGTTGAGGCGCTTAGTCAGATGGAGACCTTCGAGTATCAACTCGGTGGCGCTGGCGACCAGAGCGGGCGACTCGGATTGGCCCTCGTCTGACAACAGAGCCCGAACCGGTGCGATGAAAGCCGGGATCTGCTCGAGCATCGCGGCGTACGCCTCGTCGGTCACGTCTTCGCCGGTGTCGACCACGAGGTCGCCCTCGAACGCCTCGACCACCCCGAGATGGGTGTCGGGCGGCACCCGCTGCTTGAACACCGCGAGCACCGCGGCCCGCACGAGGTTGTTGAGGATCTCGCCGTCGCGTCCCTCATCGAGAGTCTCCATCTCGACCTTCCCCGCAGTGGAGGCCGGCAGCGCCTCGAGGTCGACGATGCGCGGCACTGCCTGGCTGCCGCCTGCGCGCAGGGTGCGTCGCACGGCGTTGGCGACCATGACCTCCTCGTTGGCGATCGACAGCCGCACCGACACGCCCGAACGTTGCGAGATGTGCTGGCTGGCCCGTGCCGCGTGGGTCAACGTCGCCACGATCTCGCTCATGAACGACGGCACCGACACCTCGACATCGCCGGTGAATGCATCGCCATTGAACGAGATGTCGGCCTCCTGTTCGACGATCGCCATCTCGGTGTCGACGTTGAGGGGGTAGTGGGTGCGGATCTGGGAGCCGAACCGGTCCTTGAGCGGGGTGATGATCCGGCCGCGGTTGGTGTAGTCCTCCGGGTTGGCCGATGCCACGAGCACCACGTCGAGCGGTAGCCTCACCTTGTGGCCCCGTATCTGCACGTCACGCTCCTCCAACACGTTGAGCAGGCCGACCTGGATGCGCTCGGCGAGGTCGGGTAGCTCGTTGATCGCGAAGATGCCGCGGTTGGTGCGCGGCACCAGGCCGTAGTGGATCGTCAGCTCATCGGAGAGGTAGCGGCCCTCGGCCACACGGATCGGGTCGACCTCACCGATCAGGTCGGCGATGGAGGTGTCGGGCGTGGCCAGTTTCTCGCCGAGCCGGTCATCACGATGCACCCAGGAGATCGCGGTGTCGTCGCCGTGTTCTGCGATCAGGTCGCGTGCGTAGCGTGAGATCGGGTTGTACGGGTCGTCGTTGATCTCAGATCCGGCGATGATCGGCATCCACTCGTCGAGCAGGTTGGTGAGGCCGCGGATTATGCGTGTCTTGGCCTGTCCCCGTTCACCGAGGAAGATGATGTCGTGGCCCGCGATCAGGGCGTTCTCGAGCTGCGGGTTGACGGTGTTGTCGTAACCCAGCACTTCGCTGAACAGCGGCTCGGAGCGGCGGATGCGCTCGATGGTGTTGTTGCACAGTTCTTGGTGGACGGGAACCGACTCCCAGCCACTGTCACGAAGCGCCCCCAGGGTCTCAGGTCTCAGTGTCTCTGATCTTGCGGTCTGTTGTCTCGCCATGCCCGAACCCTACACCGGCGTTCTGGCGGTGCCATGAGTCGGAAACCGACCCTCCGCACCGCCAGAACGGCCCACAGGTACGCTCGACGGGATGGAACTGACCGGCCCGTGGCGCGCCGCTATCGCCAGCGACGAGCTGCGCCGGACCTTCAACCAGCCCGAATTCGACGACCGCAACTGGTCGGAGATCGACGTTGCGGGGCACTGGTCGAGCCATCGGGAGTTCGCCGGGGCCCATTCTGTGCTGCACCGGACCAGGTTCGAGTTCGACGCGCCAGACATTGAGCGCCGCTGCTGGCTGTGGCTCGACGGGGTCTGTCAACAGGGCGACGTCTGGCTCGACGGCCGCTACGTCGGCACCACCGACGGCTACTTCATCCCCCACGGCTTCGACGTCACCGGGCAGCTCCACAACCGCGGTGATCACCTGTTGGCGGTGGACGTGACCTGTGCTCCCGACAACCCCGACTCGCCGCGCAAATCATTGATGGGCGCGCTCATCGACCTAGAGCTGTCCGGGGCCGCGAACGAGAACCCTGGCGGCATCTGGCGGCCGGTCCGCATCCGCGAGACCGGTCCCGCCGCGGTGCTTTACTGGCGCACGGTCTGCGTCGAGGCCGACCCCGACCGCGCGACTCTCGCCATGCGGTGCGTGTTCGACACCTCGGTCGCCGGGCCGGTGGTGCTGCGAACCCGGGTGGCGGGCCACGACCATGAACTCTCCCATCCCGCGGCCGCGGGCGAGAACCGGGTCGAGTGGAGAGTCGAGGTGCCCGAACCGGATCTGTGGTGGCCGTATTCGCTCGGCGAGCAGCCGCTGCACGACCTGCGCTGCGAGGTGGTCGTCGGCGGCGAGGTCTCCGACTCTTTCGAGACCCGTGTCGGTTTCCGTTCGGTGCGGATGCGCAACTGGATCCTGCGTGTCAACGGGGAGCGCCTCTTCGTCAAGGGCATCGGCATGCTTCCGACATCAGCGCGGCCCGGCGATGCCGGGGCCGCTGAGGTGGCCGCTGATGTGGCCGCGGCCAAACGGGCAGGTCTGGACCTGATCCGGGTGATTGCCCACATCGCCCGGCCTGAGGTCTATGAGACTGCCGATGAGACCGGGATGCTGTTGTGGCAGGACTTGCCGCTGCGCGCGCGGATGGCGCGCGGGGTTCGAAACCAGGCGACGCGCCAGGCCCGCGAGGCGGTCGACCTGTTGGGTCATCACCCGTCGGTGGCAGTGTGGTGCGCCCACGACGAACCGTTCAACAAGCCTGACACGCCTTCGGCCACGCCCCCGCTGCTCGGCCAGCAGTCCCCATCATGGAACCGGACCGTTCTGGACCGTTCGGTCCGCCGTGTGCTCAGCCGCACCGACGGTTCCCGCCCGGTCGTGGCGCACACCGCTGTGCCTCCCACGTTCCCTGACTTCGACGGCACGACTAGCCATCTCTGGTTCGGGTGGCATCATGGCAGGGCTGCCGACCTCGCCGCGGCGGTGGCCCGGGTCCCGCGGATGGCCCGGTTCGTCACGGCTTTTGGAGCGGCGACCGTTGAACCCGACAATCCGAATCTCCAAGACTCTCAGTGGCCGGTGCTGGACTGGGAACAGGTCGCCGTGTCGATCGGCGCGCCCGTTGAGTCGCTGTTGCACCTGGTGGCACCCGAAGATGCGACAGGTGCAGCCGACTGGGCCGAGCGAACCGGTTTCGCTCAAGCCGAGGTCGTCAAGACCTCGATCGAGTTGCTGCGTCGGCTGAAGTACCAGCCGACTGGCGGGTTCTCGCTGTTCTATCTCGCTG
>JAHQYN010000086.1 GCA_024421085.1 Acidimicrobiia bacterium | reverse complement strand
CGCCAACCGAGCCGCGACCTCGACATCGCGTTTGGCGTCCCGCCTCGATGCCTGCAACTCGCCACGGACCAGACGCTGCGCGTCGCCTTTGCTGTGACGACGGCTCAACTCTACCAACACCCGCGACTTCATCGCCGCCAGAGTCGACTCGGCACGACCCAGCACCCCCAACCGCAACCGCAGCTTCTCGTCAGACAACGCCGTCTCATCGACCAACGGCACCCGCAACGCCCCGGCGCCGCGGTCGGTACGGCCACCGCTGACCGTGCCCGCTTCGGCAAGCTCTGATCCCGAAAGGAAACTCATGGATCACAACCTACAGGCCCCCTGTGACAATGACACCGCGAACCATCAAAAAATCATAAGAAATCCCAGAAATATCTGTTTGGCACAGAAACCGTCAACGTCCGAAACCCATCGCGCGCACAAGCACCGGGTCCACCTCAACCCCACCAGGCAAACCCGCAACGCAAAGACGACCATCGTCGCCGACCCCAACCACCCGCCAGACTTGGCGACTCCACCCCCGTTGGCCGGACACGTCGAACGGGCCGCGGACGTCGGCTGGAGCTCAACCAAGTAGATTGTGGTGCAACGCGGCTCTTCGCGTTTAGGGTCGGGATGGGAGCGTGTCGAATAGCACCTAGTTGGGTTCGCTCGCAGAGTTTCTTTGGCGTGGCATCGGTATCGGGCTTGTCTGTGGGGATCGTCGGCGTTGAGGCGGCCAGCGGCGCGCAGAGGTGTTGACCAGATGCCAGCTGCAACCCAGTTCACCGGTAACGTCGCCTTTGGTGGTGCCATGACCCGCTTGGCGTGTCACTCAACGACTTGCCGGTGCCGCGGGCCGCTGCCAAGGCAGTGCGAAAGCGGGATTCCGTTCGCTGGCGGTCGGTGCTGGGCATTCCGGGTTCGCGCAACGCCAGCGGCGCTGGTGCCACACCAACCGCACCAGCCGCCCCAACGCCGCGAGGTCCACCAACTCAACCAGCTTCTCACCATCAGACCACAACCGCCCGCCACAAACCCCACAGTCCCGACTCGAAGCCTGACAACGGACAAGCACCCCCAACAGCAAACCCACCTCGTCGTCAACACCGACCACCTCCACATCGCCCAACCCAACCAACAACTCACACACACGCGTAGAATCAACTTCCACACCGATCCACCAGATTCTCGTTGCGAACAGCACCGAAACCGGAGGATCCCGCCCGTTCAGGCGCGGACCCTCACCCCACCCACCCCGACCTCAAACGCAAAGAGCCGCAAATCGCGCACCCTCCCGCGTCCCGAAGCGAGGCGGACGCACTGGACGCGTGTCACTTCCCAACCTCGTGCTGATGCCTTTCTAGCGATGTCATCTGCTAGTTCGGTTCGAGGGAGAGTCACATGCCATATGAGAGGCGTAGTATCCGTCATCGATGCGCCCGCATGGCGATATTCGCCGGGATTGTCAATCCTCTCAATTCTTCCTCGCTCATGATTGCAATGCACCGCAGAATGAATGACCGAAGCTCATCGGCCGGTTCTCGTGACCGCTTTGAAACGAACGCATCCAGCGGCGGTTCCAATTCGTGTGCTTGGAAGAACTGGAGTAGCCGCTCCCAAACTTGTTCCCGCATTCGCGCGTTCCAGAGTCCGCGGAGGCGCATCGGAAGCGCCGCAGTACCGAGGCCCTTACGCGCCCAGTTTTCAAGCTCAAGTGCTTCTTGACCTTGCAGTCCCGGCGAGTGCTCTTCGAAGAATCCGGTTCGCCAAGCCTGGAGGGTAGGTCGGTCCAGCGTTGGAAGAAGATCTCCCGCATTCCTGTCGAACGCTCGTCTGCGGGGACAGCCATACCCAATGAACGATCCCAGACCCATTCCCCGACGCCGCTGTAGTCCATGATCGCGTTCCAAAGGTCCGATCTGATGGTTCCTTTCGAACGAGACTGGTGTGCCTGTTCCGCCGAGTCGATCTCTGAGCGGTACGGGTCGCACAACTCGACGATGAACGGCTTGGCGGAGTGGTCAATGACGAGCAACCCGTCAAGCCGTTCGACGAGAGTGCCGAATCGGTCTGCACCATAGTCCGCCTCATCGAATCGTCGGTTGGTCAGGTCCAACAGTCGGTTCTTCAGCACACTGCCTCTCATCCGATGCCACTCGGTCTGACGGTCGGCAAGCTCTACCGGTGCTTGCCCAAAAGGGCAGTCTCGCGAGAGTTAGCGAGGTTGCCGGGGAGAAGTGCCCGGTTGAAGTTGACGGGTGGTCGTTTGTGAAGCTCACCCATGGCATAGGCACGGGAGTGGCGGGTTCTCAGCGGGGGGGTGGTTCGTCGCCGGCGGCTACCCGGGCTTCGATGAACACGTCGTTGAGTTCGCGGTAGAGGGTCTCGGTGAGTTCGTGCACGACTCGGCGCGGGACCCTGCCGTCAACCAGCGGTGGCTGGATCGGCGCACCGATGACGGCGACCACCTTGGCGGGTCGGGGGATCACCGAGCCCACCGGAAGCGCGCTCGGTGTTCCACCGAGTCCGACCGGCACGATCGGCACTCCCGCACGAGCCGCCACGAATGCCGGACCGTCAAGCACCAGTTCGCGGTCGAGTCGCGCTCCTTGCTGGCGGGTGCCCTCGGGGAACATCACCAGCGGCTCACCCAGGGCCAGAACGTCGCCTGCCGCCCGCAGGGCAGTGCGATCAGCCGAGCCCCGCTCCACTGGAAACCCACCCATCACGGTCAGAAAGGTCCCGAGCAGCCTCGAGTTCCAGAGGCTCTCCTTGCCCATGAACCGCAGGCGTTTCCCGGTGATCACCCCGACGATCGGGGTGTCCGCGAACGAACGATGAACGGCCGAAAGAACGAAAGGGCCGTCCGGCAGATTCTCTCTGCCCTCGACCCGCAGGCGGAACAGGATCTTGATCGCAACATAGAGGACCACCCAAAAGCAGCGGTACAGGAGCCGGCCGGGCCACGACTGTCGACTGCGGGCCGGTGTATCGCCGCTCTGCGAGCCGTAGGCTGCTTCCGGGCTCATCGTCTGCTCGGGGTCATTGTCGTGTGGCGCTCATCGTCTGCTCGGGGTCATCGTCTGCTTGGGGTCATCGTCTTGTGGCGCTCGTCGTCTGGGCTAAAGGCCCTTCGCGTCGCTGTTCGACAACAATGCCACGATCCAGGCAACCGCCTCTTCGACGGTCAGCTCTGAGGTGTCAATAATGATCGCGTCGTCGGCTTCGGTCAATGGGGCGACATCTCTGGTGGAGTCGACCGTGTCACGCCGGCTGAGATCCGCCGCGACCGTCTGATAGTCGAGGTCTGTCACCTCCTTTGCTCGACGTTGCGCCCTCACGTTTGCAGCGGCGGTGAGATAGACCTTCAGCTCGGCATCGGGAAACACGACAGTGCCGATGTCGCGCCCCTCGAGCACGCCGCCACCCCGACGCTCGATCCATTCGCGTTGCCGCGAGACCAGCTCACTTCGCACCAGCGGATTCGCAGCAACAGCGCTCACCGCCCGGGTCACCTCCGGGCCACGAATCTGCAAGGTGGCGTCGATACCGTTCACCACGACCCGGTCGCCTTTGAGACTGAGCTCCATCGCACGCGCGGCCTTGGCCGCGAACTCGAGGTCGTCGGGGTCGCCAGCGGCGCTCAGAACCGAAAACGCCACCGATCGGTACATCGCGCCGGTATCGAGGTAGTCGAGGCCGAGCCGGTCCGCGACCGCGCGGGCAACAGTGGACTTCCCCGACCCTGCCGGTCCGTCGATGGCGACAACTCTCACAGCAGAACCTCAGGCACCCTCACGACAGAACCATCATCGGAGCTGCTCCAACGCGCCGAAGTAACCGGGGAAAGTCTTGGCCACGCAGCCGGGATCACACACCGACACTCCTTTGACCACCAGTCCGATCAACGAGAAAGCCATGGCCATCCGATGATCCTGGTAGGTCTCGAATGCCGCGGCCAGCGGAAGTCTCGAAGGCCGCACCACAAACCCGTCGTCGGTCTCCGCAGCGTCGATCCCGCAGCGGTTCAGTTCCGCGACCGGCCCGGCAAGACGATCGCTCTCCTTGTTCCTGACGAAACCGATCCCAGACACGGTCGTGGCACCGGACGCGAAGGCGGCAACGACCGCCAGCGTCGGGGCTGTGTCGGAGATCTCTGCGAGGTCGACCTCCACACCGTGCAGAGACCCGCCGGAGACTTCGATGCTGTCGTCGCCGACGGTTACCTCCGCGCCCATCGCGGCGAGCACGTCTGCAAAGGCAACATCGCCCTGGATGGACCTGCGGCCGAGGCCTTCGATTCGCACCCGCCCACCGGTTATGGCCGCGGCGGCAAGAAAGTACGACGCCGTGCTGGCATCCGGCTCGACCCTGTAGGTACCCGCACTGCGATAGCCGCCTCGGACCGTCACCACCCTGCCCTCGCTGGAACTGACGGGTTCGGCGATATCGACTGTGGCACCGAAGGCACCCATGACCGCGAGAGTCATCTCCAGATACGGCCAGCTCACGGGGTCGGGGGCGAGCTTGACCGAGAGCGGGGCCGCTCCCCCGGCGAGCAGCAGGCCCGAAGCGAACTGACTGCTGGCATCGCCCGCAATACTGCAGGCTCGCCCGGTGATCGGGCCCTCAACACGAACCGGCAGCCGACCGGGCCGCCCGAGTTCGGTCACAGACACGCCCAGTTCGCGCAGGGCACTGATCTGGTGGCCCATGGGGCGTGCTTGCAGCTGCCGGTCGCCGTCGATCACCGTCGGAGTGCTTCTCAGGGCCGCCACCGGCATCAGGAATCGACTCGTCGTGCCGGAACGTCGAGCGTTCACGACTGCTTCGCTGAACTCGGCCGCGTCAGCGGGCTCGGCTGCGTCAGCGAACCCTGTGTTGGCGAACTCGGCTGCGTCAGCGGGCTCGGTTGCGTGGGTAAACCCTTGGTCAGCGGACTCGGCTGCGTCAGCGGACTCGGCTGCGTCGGCGAACCCGGTGTCGGCGAACCCGGTGTCGGCGAACGTTGGGCCGCGACCCTCCACCGTGATCGAACCGTCCGCGCCGTCGGGCACACAGCTGACGCCGAGGGCACCCAGACCGTCGATCATCGCCAGGGTGTCGTCAGCGAACAGCGCCGATTCAAGCCGAGTGACCCCGTCGGCCAAGGCTGCGGTCACAAGGGCGCGATTGGTGATGCTCTTTGATCCCGGCAGCACAACAGTCGTGTCCGGCGGGCGGTCGAGCGGCTCGATGGGCAGTGGATCAGCAGGCATTGCGCTAAGCATCGCTTCTTGGTGCATCATGTCAACCCGACGGTTGAATCGGCTGAATCGACGGACGGTAACCCTGCTCGCCCAGGGCGGCCTGCAGTCTCTGCGCTGTGTCGGACTCGACCAGCAGCACCACCACGCCGCGCGGCCCCTCGGGCGAATGGGCGATCTCCAGGTCGTAGATGTTGACGTCGAGCTCGGTGGCCAGCATGGCAATGGCCGCCAACTCGCCGGGACGGTCCAACACCGGAACCCGCATCTCCGACAGCGCCTCGGCGTCGGGCGCGGTCGTCGGCAGATTCCGGCGCGCCACCCTCGCACCCTCGAGATGGGCGAGCAGCTGCAGTTCATCGCCGTCAGCCACGATCTCGCGCAGCGAACCCAACTCTGAGATGAGGTCGTCGAGCACGCCCACGATCGCATTGGAGTTCTGCGCGCAGATCGCCGGCCAGATCGTGGGTTGCCCTGCCGCGATGCGGGTCATGTCGCGGAATCCGCCCGCCGCGAAGCGAAGCAGGTTGCGTTGCCTTTCGGCGCGCCCCACGGCGACCCGCATCAGTGTGGCCGCAGTCAGGTGCGGCACATGGGAGACGACCGCGACTAGCGAGTCGTGGCGTTCGGGTGACACCACGACCACCTGAGCCCCGGTGGCGGCAACCACATCGGAGACTTGCGAGAATGCGGCATCGTCGGTGGCCGCGGTGGGGCACAGCACCCAGGCCGCACCGCTGAACATGTCAGCCGTCGCCCCGAAGACGCCATCCTGCTCGCTGCCGGCAATCGGGTGCCCCGCAACGAAACGCCCGTCGGTCACCGCCGCCGCGATCGGCGCCTTGACGCTGCCGACGTCGGTGACCACGGCTGCGCCGGAGTCCAGCGCACCCTGGGCTAGGTCCGGGATCGAGTTGACCGGCGTGGCGATCACCGCCAGATCACACGGGCCCAGACCGCCCAGCTCATCGACCACTCCGGCGGCCAATGCTGCCCGCGCGTTGGCGCCATCGGAATCAACGCCGACGACATGCCAGCCCGAACGACGCAGAGCCAGCGCCACGGATCCTCCGATCAGCCCCACGCCGACAACGATTGCGGTCCGCTTCTCGCCCACGGACCGAGATGCTACCCGTAGCGTCCGCGGTTCAGTGACCGATATGAGGTCGGGCCGAACCTAGCCTCAGCGACTATCTGCCAGCGTTGCCGACCGCCACTTCCAGGCGCCTCAGTTCCGTCGCGGACAATTCCCGCCACTCCCCCGGCGCCAGCGATCGATCCACCAGAGGTCCGATTCGGGTGCGCACGAGGCGAACCACCGGGTAGCCGAGCGCTTCGCACATCCTTCTCACCTGACGGTTCCGTCCCTCATGGATGGTGATCTTGACGAGGTCGGCTTCAACGCGGACCACCCGCGCCGGCGCGGTCAGGCCATCGTCGAGGCTGACGCCCTCACGCAACCGGCGCAGCGCCGAACGGCTGGGGTTGCCGCGAAGGTGCGCCAGGTACTCCTTCTCGACGCCGTGGGAGGGATGGGTCAACCGCTGGGTCATCTCCCCGTCGTTGGTCAACAGCAGCAGACCCTCGGTCTCGCCGTCGAGGCGACCCACCGGGAACACCCGGGGCTCGCCGGGAACCAGATCGATCACAGTCCGGCGACCCTGCGGGTCATGGACGGTGCTGATGACGCCCGGCGGCTTGTTCAACAGGTAGTGCACCAGAGATGGACGCACCCCGACGACCACACCGTCGACGGCGACCTCGTCACGGTCCACATCCACTCGGCGGCCCAGGACCGCCACGTCGCCGTTTACGGTGACACGACTCTGCGCGATGAGCTCCTCGCATGCCCGCCGACTGCCGAACCCGTGCCGGGCCAACACCTTCTGGAGCCGCTCCGGGGCCCCCTCAGCCCCCGTCGACACCACCGGTCTCATCGATTTCGCCGGTCGGTGGTGGATCATCGAACAGTTCGTCCTCGGGCACCACATGAAGGCCCCGCTCCAGGGCCTCGACCACCTCAGCGGCCGGGAAGAACTCCCCGAGCGGCGCCAGCGCGCTCACCGAGTCGATGCCCATCCGTTCAAGAAACGCCGGAGTGGTCCCGTACAGGACTGCCTGGCCCGGTCCCGGGTCTCGGGCCACCTCGTCGATATAGCCCCGAACCTGCAGGGTTCGCACCACGCCATCGACATTGACTCCGCGGATCGAAGCTATCTGGTTGCGCGACACCGGCTGCTTGTAGGCGACGACGGCGAGGGTCTCGAGCGCAGCCGCGGACAGGCGCGACGACTGGCCCTCGAGCACATAGCGCTCGACATAGGGAGTCTGCTCCGGGGCAGTCTGGTAGCGGTATCCACCAGCCACCCGCTTGAGGACGAAGCCGCGGCCCTCCGCCTCGTACTGGGCGGCCAAGTCGCCGCACAACGCCTCGATCTCGAGCGGCGTGGACCCCACCAGTTGGGCCAGCAACTCGGGCGACAAAGGTTCCTCTGCAACCAGCAGAATCGCTTCGACCGCAGCCGGGAGGTGATCTTCAGCCATTGTCAACCCGCTCTCCCGACCTATCAGCCTTCATAGTCTGATCAGCCTTCATAGTCTGATCAGCCTTCATAGTCGTCGATGCCGGTCACAGCGACTGTCTCGACCGCGCCGCCCTGCCAGACACCAGCCTGCCAGACGCCGCCCTGCCAGCCGCCCTGCCAGACGATCGTGATGTCTCCGAAGGTCTGGGACTGTTCGAGCTCCACGATCCCGCGTTTGAACAACTCCAGCAGCGCCAGGAAGTAGACGACCACCTCGATGCGGTCGACCAGTTCGGAGGTGATCTGACGGAAAGTCGTGCGACCGTGCCGAGGAAGTTCCTCCACCAGTTCGCCCACCACCTTCGCCACGGTGATCTTGATCGGGTTGACGTGGGAGAGGTCGACTCGCGCGACCGGCTTGGGCGCTGTCGCCCGACCATAGGCGGCGCGCAGATCCTCGAGGGTGGTGTTGCGCAGCAGGTCGGGGGCGAGACCGATGAAATGGTCCTCAACCGGCCCGACACGTCGAGGATAAGACCGCGCGGCATCAGCTGAGAGGCTGTGCAGCACCGCAGCCGCGTCCTTGAAAACCTTGCACTCGACCAACCGCGCCAGCAGCAGGTCGCGCTCCTCCCAGAGGCCGAGCTCATCGTCGAGTTCGACCGCGCTGTCCTCGGGGAGCAAGCGACGGGTCTTCAACTCCACGAGCGTTGCGGCTATCAGCAGGAACTCGGTCGCCACCTCGAGGTCCCGCCGCTCCATAGCTTCGATCTGCTGCAGGTAGGCATCGACGATCTCGCTCAAGTTGACGTCGTACAGCTCGACCTGCTGCTTCAGGATCAGATGCAGCAACAAGTCGAACGGGCCCTCGAAGACGGAAGTCTGCACCTCGTACGGCATCGGAACCAGCCTAGAACGCGAACGGAATGAACAGTGGGTTGCGTTGACGCCAGTTGTCTTCCGCTCTTGTTCGCTGCGCTCCACCCCCCGCTCCTGTTCGCTGCGCTCACGGGCCGCTCGGCCACGGGCGGGCCGCGCGGGCCCCGGCCTCGCTCGGCGCGGTCGTGTGCGGTATCAATCCGCTCGGCCTCTGGGAACGCGGCCAAGCCACAAAGCGGGATATAGCGGCGGTCGGCATGGCGAAGGCGGTCAGGGCGCGTAGCCTGCGCTTCTATGAGACGCGTCTTGTCCGGCATCCAGCCCACGGGCCAGCTCCATCTCGGCAACTACCTCGGCGCGGTCCGCAACTGGGCGAGGATGCAGCACTCCACAGACGCCTTCTTCTGCATCGTCGACCTGCACTCGGTCACCATCCCCCAGGAGCCCGGCGTGATCGGCAGGGAGTCGCTGCGGCTCGCCCAGATGTTGATAGCCGCCGGGTTGGACCCCGATGTCTGCACCCTGTTCGTGCAGAGCCACCTGCACGAACACAGCGAATGCGCCTGGTTGCTCGAATGCACCGCGTCGTTTGGGGAGCTCTCCCGAATGGCCCAGTTCAAGGACAAGTCAGGCCGCCAGGAGTTCATCTCCGCGGGCCTGTTCACCTATCCGGCACTGCAAGCGGCCGACATCCTGCTCTATGACACCAACGATGTGCCTGTAGGGGCCGACCAGCGTCAACACATTGAGTTGACCCGCGACATAGCCGAGCGGTTCAACTACCGCTACGGCGAGACCTTCGTGCTGCCCACCGCAGTGATTCCAAGTGCCGGGGCGCGGGTCATGGACCTCCAGCGGCCCAACGACAAGATGTCCAAGTCTCTCAACTCGCCCAAGGGAACCATCGACCTTCTCGATGACCCCGCCCAGATTCAAAAGAAGATTCGCAGCGCGGTCACCGACAACGGCGCCGACGTACGCTTCGACATCAACAACAAGCCTGGAGTGAGCAATCTCCTGGCGATACTCGGCGCCGCCACCGACAACAATCCCGAAGACCTCGCCGACGAATACCGGCAGTACGGGCCGCTCAAAGCAGACGCTGCCGAAGCGGTCGTGGCCCTGCTCGCTCCGGTGCAGGCCCGTTTCGCCGAACTCGAGGCCGACCCCGCAGAGACCACCAGACTATTGAGAACCGGTGCCGACAAGGCCCGCTCCATAGCCGCTGAGACCTTGGCAAGAGCCAAAACCAACATCGGCTTCCTCCCCGAGGGCTGATGCGGAGCATGCCGACAACACAGCTCAGCGGAAGTCTCGGCTGGCGGGAGCGCTCCCCACAGTGAGGGGTTGAAGCTTGTCGGCAACGACATTGACGGCACCCTCGGCTTTTTCGAGCCGACCACGGATCAACAGCGCCGAAGCACCCAGAGCCGTGTTGCGGTAACGCTGCCAGCAGCCTGAAGAGACAACCACATTGATCAAACCGGTTTCGTCCTCCAAACTCAAGAAGGTGACACCACCAGCAGTGGGAGGTCGTTGACGATGTGTCACCACTCCCCCGACCAACACTCGTTCACCATCGCTGCGATCATCAAGGCCCGCGGCGGTGACCACACCGGACTCATCGAGTTCTGAGCGAACAAATACAGTGGGGTGACCGTCGGGAGCAATGCCTGTGGCCCAGAGATCGGAGTGCGACAACTCAGCGGGCGACATGCGCGGCAGGCTCGGTGCCGTGTCACCGGTGACGATCCCCGGCAGGCGGTCTGCGGCTGTTTGACTCATCGCTCCCGCTGTCCACAATGCTGAGCGCCGATCGATGCCGAAACAACCGAACGCACCTGCAGTGGCGAGAACCTCAAGCACCCTGAGGGGCACTTTCGGAACCCGTCGGCGGAGGTCCTCGACTGAGGTGTAGGGACGACCAGCGTCTATCTGTTCGGCCAGATCCTCCCCGACTCCACGCACAGAACCGAGGCCCAGCCTCACCGCCCAGCCGCCTGTGCTCGTGCGGTCCGGCTCCAGAACCGCTTCGGCGGCTGAGGCATTGAGGTCGACGGTGTTGACCACCACGCCATGGCGTCGAGCGTCACCGACCAGGGTATGTGGCGACCAGAATCCCATCGGTTGAGCGTTGAGCAGCGACGCACAGAACGCAGCGGGATAGTGGTATTTGATCCATGCCGAGGCATAGACGAGATACGAGAACGACACCGAGTGGCTCTCAGGGAAGCCGTAGTTGGCGAAGGCCGCGAGCTTGAGCCAGATCTGCTCACCGATGTCGTCGCTGATGCCCCGTTCTCGCATGCCTGCAAAGAAGCGCTCCTTGAGGCGTTCCATGCGTTCACGACTTCTCTTCGAGCCGATCGCCTGGCGCAGTTGGTCGGCTTCAGAGGCAGTGAAGCCGGCGACGTCGATGGCGATCTGCATCAGCTGTTCCTGGAACAGGGGGATGCCGAGGGTCTTGGCCAGCGCATTCTTGAGCAGCGGGTGCAGATAGGTGACCGCTTCGTGACCGTTGCGGCGCCGAATATAGGGGTGCACCGAACCACCCTGGATCGGGCCGGGCCGGATGAGCGCCACCTCCACCACGAGGTCGTAGAAGCAACGGGGCTTGAGCCGCGGCAGGGTGGCCATCTGCGCCCGCGACTCGACTTGGAACACCCCGATCGTGTCGGCCTTCTGGAGCATTTCGTAGACTTGGTCGTCTTGGGGCAGCAGGGCGAGATCTATTTCTTGACCGTCGTGTTCGGCGATGAGGTCGATGGCGTAACGCAGCGCTGAGAGCATCCCCAGCCCGAGCAGGTCGAATTTCACGAGACCTGCGGAGGCGCAGTCGTCCTTGTCCCATTGCAGTACGCTGCGGTCGGCCATCTGCCCCCACTCGACGGGGCACACCTCGATGACTGGCCGGTCGCACATCACCATGCCTCCCGAATGGATGCCGAGATGCCGTGGAAAATGCTCGATCTCCGCGGCCAGCTCCAACACCGGAGTCGGGATGACAGTATCGCGTTGCGCCTCATTCAGTCTTATGTGGCGCCAACGGTCGACCTGCTTGGAGAAGGAGTCCTGTTGGCCCGGGGTGTAGCCGAGCGCCTTGGCCATGTCCCGAATCGCCGACTTGGACCTGTAGGAGATCACGTTGGCGACTTGGGCAGCGTGATGACGGCCGTGGCGCGCATAGACGTACTGGATGACCTCTTCTCGTCGGTCGCTCTCTATGTCGATGTCGATGTCGGGTGGGCCCTCACGTTCAGGAGACAGGAAACGTTCGAACAGCAACCCCAACGAGACGGCATCGGCGTTGGTGACGCCCAGAGCGAAACACACCGCCGAGTTGGCCGCTGAGCCTCGGCCCTGGCAGAGGATTCTGGAGCGCCGACAGAACTCGACGATGTCGTGCACGACGAGGAAGTAGCCCGGAAATCCAAGCTGTTCGATGAGTCCCAACTCTTTGTCGAGCTGTGCCCAAGCACCCGGAACCCGCTCAGCTGATCGGGGGCCGTAACGGCCGGTGCCACCCTGATCCACCAGCCGCCGCAGATACCCCATCTCATCGAGCCCGTCGGGACACGGGAAGGGCGGCAGGTTGGGGGCAATGAGCTTCAGGTCGAAGGCACACTCGATCCCGAGGGTGGCAGCTTCAGAGACCACGCCGGGGTAACGGGCGAACCGGGCTGCCTGCTCGGCGCCTGACCGCAGGTGGCGGCCAGCGGGAGGGAGCCAACCGTCGATCTCGTCGAGGCTGCGACGGGCACGCACCGCTGCCATCGCAGCAGCCAAACGCTGACGGGCGACGCTGTGGTGGTGCACGTTGCCGCTGGCGATCAGCTTGAGGCGATGCGACACGGCCAGCGCAGCGAGCCCGTCGTTGCGAACCGAATCGATCGGCAGGCCGTGGTCCCACAACTCCACAACCACATTCGGGCGACCGAAATCGGCGACCAACCGCTCAAGCGCCCTGGCCGCCGCGGCCGGGCCTTCGTTGACCAGCGCTGCGGGCACCGCTCCCTTGCGGCAGCCGCTGAGCACAACCCAATGGTCGCCCGTGCCCGCGCCGCCGAGTTCGACCAGGCGTTGATAGTCGATCCGTGGAGCGTTCTTGGATCCGGCCAACTGACCTTCGCTGATGGCCCGAGCCAGCAGGGCATAACCCCGAGGGTCACGGGCCAGCACCAGCAGGTGCCGTCCTTTGGGATCCGCCGGGCCCGTTCTGGTGAGATTGGCCGACCCGGCTGAGGACTGCCTGCGACTCCCCCTGCGACTCCCTCTGGCCGAAGACTGCTCGGCCGGAGACTGCCTGGCTAAAGACTCCTCGGGGGGAGACTGCCTGGCTAAAGACTCCTCGGGGGCCGGAGGCTGCTCGGCCGGAGACTGCCTGGCTAAAGACTCCTCGGGGGCCGGAGGCTGCTCGGGGGGAGACTGCCTGGCTAAAGACTCCTCGGGGGCCAGAGTGAGTTCCGCGCCGAAGACGGTGCGAAGGCCCACGGCACGGGCGGCCTCTGCGAACCGGACAATGCCGTAGAAGCCGTTGTGGTCAGTGAGGGCCAACGCTTCCAGGCCGATCCGGGCTGCTTCGTCGACCAGTTCCTCAGGGTGCGAGGCACCGTCGAGAAACGAGAAGTTCGAGTGGCAGTGCAACTCCGCATACCGCACCGAGCCCTGCCTGCGGGGTCGGGCGGGCACCGCCGGGGCAGGTGGAGCCGGTGGATGCGGAAGCGGCGCGTGACGGCCCGAAAGTACACTCTCAAGGTCTTTCCAGGGAGCGTTGAAGTACTGCCAACTCACAAAAACCTACCGTATACGAACATATGTTCGTATACAATCTGCCGACAATCGATGGATTGACCGCAGATCGATATCTAGGTACGCTAAGTACGTTACGTACACAACGGCTTGAGGGGAGGCACACCCGAATGACATTCCTGTCCTACACCGATACGCGCCAGCAACTGCGCAGCGCGCTGAACACCGCAGAAGACGGCGTGCCGATCGGAATCAGCCGACGGGAAAGCCGAGTGGCGCTCGTCGACTTGCGCCTCTTCCAAGAGCTGCTGAAGTCCTGTCCGCGGATTGGGTGTCCCGAGGCCGTCGCCG
>JAHQYN010000085.1 GCA_024421085.1 Acidimicrobiia bacterium | reverse complement strand
CGTCCGCAGCGCAAGCAACGTCTCCTACCCCCGACGATGATGCCGGATCTGCGGCACCGTCCGCAGCGCAAGCAACGTCTCCTACCCCCGACGATGATGCCGGATCTGCGGCACCGTCCGCAGCGCAGGCAACGTCTGCGGCGCCGTCCGCAGCGCAAGCAAAGAAAACAATTCCCGATGAGTGAGTTCTTCACGTTGTCGGTGCTGGTGGCGACGTTCGCTTCGGCGATGCGTCTGGCAACGCCGTACCTGCTCGCTGCGCTCGGCGAGACCGTGGGCCAACGCAGCGGCGTGTTGAACCTCGGTGTCGACGGCGTGATGCTGTTGGGTGCCTTCTTCGCTTACTGGACAGTCCTGGAGACCGACTCGCGTCTGCTGGGCGTGGCCGTCGGCCTCGGAGTGGGCCTGACGATGGGTGCCGTCTACGCGACCGTCACTTTGGTGTTCAAGGCCGAGCAGGGGATCAGCGGAATCGGCATCTACCTGTTCGGGCTGGGGATGAGCGAACTGCTGTTCCTCAAGCAGGTGGGCACGCCGCGCGGCATCCCGTCCTTCGACGACATCAAGATTCCGCTGTTGGGCGACATCCCCCACATTGGCGACATGTTCTTCAACCACAGCCTGCTCGTCTACCTGGCGGTCCTGTTGGTTCCTGCGCTGACGCTCATCGTCAACCGCACAACGTTGGGGCTCAACATTCGCGCAGTCGGCGAGAGCCCCGAAGCGGCCGATTCCCTCGGGGTCAGCGTCTACCGGACCAGGGCGGTCGCGATGCTGATCGGGAATGCGCTGGCCGGGCTGGCGGGAGCCGCGCTGACCATCGAGCTCGGGACTTTCCAGAACAACCTCACCAACGGGATCGGCTTCATCGCCGTGGCGCTCGTCTACTTCGGGGCTTGGCGTCCGGTGGGGGTGCTGGCCGGCTCCCTGCTCTACGGGTTGATCACCGCGACCGTGACACAGTGGAAAACACTGGGTATTGTCACGGGGGCGACAGCGAGTCTCACCACCATGGCACCCGCTGTCCTAACCGTGATCGCGCTAGCGATCATTGCACGCCGGGCCGCTGATCAGCCCGCAGCGCTCACAGTTCCATTCAGTCGCGACGGGTGATCTCCGCTCTGTCACGAGTACCCAGGAGGGAAAAATGAAAAAATCAATGTTGTATCTGGTGGCCTTGCTAGCCGCCTTTGGCCTTGTGGCCGCCGCGTGCGGAGACGACAGTTCGTCCACGCCGGACGCCACCACAACCACGACGGCCGCGCCTGCACCCACAACCGAAGCTCCGCAAGAAGATGACACCGCGATGGGCTCTGAGGAGATGCCGGAGACGGTCGTTCTCGCTGAACGTGATTGCGATGAGGGACGAGACACTGAAGGGATCAGGGTTGCCATTGTGGCTCCAAGCGCCGAGAATGACTTGGCTTTCACGCAGAGCATTGTTGATGCTGTGGATTGCCTGACTGGAGTTACCGAGGTGGCGATCACCCCGGGAACGTTCATCGTTGAGGATGCCGGTGTGGCCTTGCGCCAATACGCTGAAGACGGCTTTGACTTGGTAATCGGCCACGGGTCGCAATACGGTGGTCTGGTCCAAGAAATAGCGCCTGATTTCCCCGATACTGCGTTTGCGTGGGGCACGGCTGTAAACACCTTTGGTCTGCCCAATGTGTCTGCCTACACAGTCGCTTCTGATCAGGGTGGTTATGTCTTGGGTGCGGTGGCAGCGAGCCTGGGAACCAACGTCGGCATTGTCGGCCCGATCGAGGTCGGCGACGCGAAACTCTACGTAGACGGCTTCCGCCTCGGTGCCGAAGCTGGCGGCGCGGAAGTGAATGTGGTTTACATCGAATCGTTCGCGGATGTACAGCTTGCTTCTGAGACCGCCACTGGTTTCGTCAACAACGGTGCGGATATTCTGACTGGCACCGCGCAGATGACGGTTGGCGCGATCAGCGTTGCTGAGAACGAAGGAGTCTTGTGGTTCGGAACTCAGTCAGACCAGACCGAAGCTGCCGCCAATGGTGTTGTCGCCGCGAGTCAGGTTTACCGTTGGGAGGTCGCTTTGCAGCAGCTCATCAACGACTTGAGCAACGGCGTGCTCGGTGGTCAGAGCTATGAGATCAACCTCGAGAACGGTGGCCTCGGTATTGAATACGGCAACTGGGACGTGCCAGACAACGTCATTCAATTGGTGAACACTACCGCTCAATCAGTGATTGCTGGAAATGTGGTAACCCGCGTCGACGAGAGCTGATCGATGCTCGTTGTCGGGGGCGCGTCGGTGCGGCGCGCCCCCGACGAGAGATGGGTGCAGAGACTGCCGAGCGTGCTGAGGATGCCGAGATTGCCGAGATTGCGATGACTGAATTGATGCTTGAGATGAGGGGGATCACCAAGAGGTTCCCCGGGGTGCTCGCCAACGACAGCGTTGATTTCGACGTTCGTGCCGGTGAGGTTCACACGCTCCTCGGAGAGAACGGGGCGGGCAAGAGCACCTTGATGAAGATCCTGTTCGGCCTCTACACGGCCGATGAGGGGACCATCACCTTCGAGGGGTCGCCGCTTGAGATCGACTCTCCCGCCGCCGCGATCGAAGCCGGTATCGGCATGATCCACCAGCACTTCATGCTGGTCAACACTTTCACGGTCACCGAGAATGTTGCTCTGGGGCTCGGCACTTCGGACATGGGCGCTGTGCGTGAACGGCTCACGGAACTGGTCGAGACGTACAGCCTAGAGGTCGACCCGGACGCCCTGGTCTGGCAGCTGGCGGTGGGGGAACGTCAACGGGTCGAGATCCTCAAAGCGCTGTACCGCGATGCGCATCTGCTGGTCCTCGATGAGCCGACCGCGGTGTTGACCCCCCAGGAGGTCAACGACTTCTTCGTGACCCTGCGCCAGATTGCCGACGACGGTCGCGGTCTCATCTTCATCTCCCACAAGCTCCATGAGGTTATGGCCCTGTCCGACCGGATCACGGTGCTGCGCGACGGCCGGGTGACCGGATCAACGACACCAGCGGAGACGTCGCGCCAGCAGCTCGCGCAGATGATGGTCGGCCGTCCCGTCAAGCTCGCTCCCGACAAACCGCCGGTGTCTGTCGGCGTTCCCCGGCTCGAAATCGAGGGTCTGAGTGTCATGGGTGACCGCGGTGCGCTCGCGGTGAATGCTGTCGACCTGTCGGTCTGTGGTGGTGAGATCGTCGGTGTCGCCGGGGTTTCGGGCAATGGTCAGCGTGAGCTCTGCGAGGCCGTGTCGGGGCTGCGCCCCGCGGTGGCTGGCTCGGTGCGCCTCGACGGTCGAGACACTACAGGCGTATCGCCGAGGCAGTGCCGTGAAGCCGGGCTCGCCTTCGTTCCTGAGGAGCGGATGCTGCATGGCGCGGTGGCCGAGTTCAGCGTCAGCGAGAACATGATGCTGCTCAACCATGACTCGGAGGAGTTCTCCCGACTGGGTTTTCTGAAGCTGCCGGCGCTGCGGGAGCGAGCCGGCCGTCTGGTCAAGCACTACGACGTCAAGACCCCGTCGATCGACACTCCTACGAGCGCTTTGTCGGGAGGCAACATCCAGAAGTTGATCATGGCCAGGGAGCTGTCTGCCGAACCGGCTGTGTTGTTGGCGGCGCAGCCTACCCGCGGGGTCGACATCGGTGCTGCGGAATACATCCACGAGCGGTTGATCGCGCAGCGGGAACAAGGGACGGCGGTGCTCGTCGTCTCCGAGGACCTCGACGAAGTGATGGCTCTCGCTGATCGGGTGGCTGTGATGTTCGAGGGCCGGATCGTCGCGGTGATCGACCGTTCCGAATGCACAGTTGAGGACCTCGGCCTGCTGATGGCCGGCGCCCAACTCTGACCGCATTTCCCGCCGCGCCGTCCTCGCTCCGGTAGTTGGTGTCGAAAATACAACGTTTGAGCCGTCGAAATAGACAACTTCAAGCCGTCGATATTGTAAACTAGCGCCTGTGGGAGACGAAATCGTCGAGCGGGGAGACGGTCGGATCGTGGCTATCGAAGTCAAGCTGTCGACGACAGTCAGAGACCGTGACGTGCGCCACTTGTCATGGTTGGCCGAACGGGTCGGAGACGACCTTCTCGACGCGGCCGTCATCACCACCGGCAAAGAGGCGTACCGCCGCCGTGACGGCATCGCCGTCATCCCCGCTGCCCTGCTCACCGCCTGATTAGACACGGCCCCTCAACTCGCTCGGTCGAGGCGCTTCAGTCGACCCTGACCTCTGAGCCTTCTCGGATGCCCAGTGGTCCATCACTTGGTCGCGTGCCCACGGCAGGTCCACGAGATCATCAACCGAATTGACAAGCATCTCTCCCGCTTCGGCCACCTCTTTTCGCAGTTCGTCCAGGCGGACTCTCCTATCGCTTTTCGTGCTGTTGTGATATGGGCACAACGGTGCACGATTGTCTATTTCATGCCGACCGTCCTTTGACTTCGGATCAATGTGGTCAAGCTCAAAATTGCGGATCGTGCGTTCTACTTGAGGTACACCGTCAGAGCCGACCTTCCAGTTGGCAAATCCGCAACACCACGCGCGCCACTCAGAAAGGTCGAGCAGGAATTCCAACATCTCTTCACGAGAGAAGATGCTGGCAGAGACTTTGTACCTGCGTTGCGGCAGCGGTTTGACAGGTGGCGCATCATCATCTGCGGTCGTTCTCACGGGGAGTTGGCTTGAGCCACGCAGGGTTACGTCCGCGACGCTCAACATTTCACCGTCAGACACCTCGCCGTCAACGGAGTATGCGAATTTCTTGAACTGCCGTCGGAGAACGGTCAATGCCCTTGGCGAGATGTCGCATGCAACCCATTGCCTGTCGAGACGTTCGGCCGCAACAGGCACATACGCGCACCCTGCGAACGGATCAAGCACGAGGTCTCCCGGATTGCTTGCCGCCTTGAGGATACGCTCAGCCAACGCTATGGGCTTCTGTGTCGGGTAACCGGTGCGTTCTCTGCTGGTCCTGCCGATCATGTCGATGTGCCAGTAGTCCTTCATGCCTACAAGCGTGTACCAGCCGACCTCGTCTTGGTACTCCTTGACTCCTTTGAAGCGGTCGGGCTTGAAACCCCTGTTGTATGACTTCTCCCGCTGAGGATTGAACGTGTAGTCCTTGGACTTGCTGTACCAGTAGATCGTGTCGTGCTTCCTGCTGAAGTACTTGCGAGGGCTGGCCCCTCCAGACTTGTAGCACCACACGATTTCGTTCCTGAGGTTTCGGTGGTCGAAAATCGCGTCCAGCAGCAACCGAAGATGACTGTTGGCCGTCCCATCACAATGCAGAAAGAGTGATCCGGTCGGTTTCAAGACTCGGTGACACTCGATCAGCCGAACCGCCATATATGCAAGATACGCGGCAGTACCTTCACCATGTGTATAGCGGGTCGTCTCGATTACCCTTGAAACCTCGGGCCTACTGGTCTTGATCTCCTCCATCCACTGCTCGTGGACATCCATCTCCCAGGACCAGATGTCCTTGAACTTGGCAGTGGTTGCACCTGTCGGCCATGTCAGATGCTTCTGCTCGGCTTGCGACGGTTTGGAGACTCCCCACGTTTTTAGCTGCTCCAATTCTCGGTTCGTTTCATCATCGGTGAGTGGCGGTGTCAGTTCGCCGATGAAGGTGTCGTTCTTGGCGAAGGGGGGGTCGGTGCAGATCAGATCGATGATTCCGGTGTCGAGAGATCTCAGCAGATGGTAGTTGTCGACGATGAACAGGTGTCGATTCAGAGGGTGACGAGCCGACTGGGTATCAGCGTCGTTGGACATGGAGATCGTTCCTTCGTCTGGCGATGCTCGCATTCGCAGCCAATGTACCCGGCAGTGTATGACAGTGCTCGCTCACGCCCTCGCATCGGCGGTCTAGCCGCTCGTTTCGGCGGGGTCGGTGTCTTCGCTGTCGCCAGGGACTTGGTCCGGGCCGTCTGAGTCTGAGTCGTCCAGGTACGGGCCGTCTGGGTCTGAGTCTGAGTCATCCCCTCGCCGTGGGTCGGCGTTGCGTTTGCGGATGCGGCGCAGGATCAGCCATGCGGCCACGGCGACGAAGGGCACGAAAGGCAGGACCGTGCCCAAGATGATCAGCAGGATCGAGCCCAGCGTGGTGAGCGTGGACCAGCCTGAGGAGAACGAGTCGGAGAACCCGGGGAGCGGGTCCTCGACGCTGGCCTCGAGGAACACGGAACCGTAGGCCTCCAGCTCGACGTCTTCGTTCTGAGCCAGCTTGGAGGCCGCGGGGACTGCCGTGGCGACCACCTCGATCTCCCGGCCCCGACTGACGTTGATCCGCCGAACGAAACCGTCGTCGGCTTCGAGTTGGGCCACAGCAACGACGGTCTCGCCGGGGTCGAGGGCGTTGCGGTCGCCGCTGCGCACGGTCAGGTCGTCGATCCGGAACCTGAAAGTCGGCACGTTGATGTCGATGTCGGTGAGGACGTCGTCTCCGGTGTTGCGAACCTCGATGCACAGGACCGCATCGTCGTTGGCCTCCATGGTCAGGTCGGAGAATCCGGGACAGGCGTCCTCCTCGTCTTCGCCGAGCCACACCACCATGTCGATGGCCGCGTCGGGAACCTCGGGTCGAGCCTCGGTGATGGTGACGGTGATGGTGGCGAGGCTCACCTGGTTCTCGAGTGTTCTGAGCCGGCCCTTGAGCTGTTCGAGGAGTGTCTCGCGCTCGAGCAGCTGCTGTTCCAGTTCGACGATGCCCTCGATCTCTGCGGCGTTGCTGATCAGCGCCCTGACCCGGTCGACGCTCAGCTCCGCGGTCGTGATCCGGCTCTGCAGGTCGACGATCCTCTCGGTCACGTCGTCGGTCTGGATTGTCTGCTGGGTGACTTCGCCGACGCCTTCGAGGGCGGCCATCGCCCGGTCGAAGTCCTCTGGGTAGACCTTGTAGGTCAGAACCGTCCGCGGTTGTGTACCGGCAACGGTGCGCCGGCCGAACAGAAATCCTCCGATTTCCGCGATCGCTCCGTTGGCGGCGACAGTCGCTGCGGGCACATTGTCAACGCGGATGTCGACCTCGGCGGTGTAGATGATCTGTCGGCCGATGCTGATCGGGGAGATCTCGGCAACGGCGAGTCCCTGGCCCGCGCCCGCTTCGGCGTCGCCGCTCATGTCGCCGTCGCTCATGTCATCGTCGCTCATGTCATTGTCGCTCATGTTGCTGGCGGTCTGGCCGACAATTAGCTCGGATGCGGGCTCGTCCGCGGGCCCGTCGTCGACATCGCTCGTGGAGTCGTCCCCGACATCCTCTGCGACTTCGGCGCGGGCATACAAGGCGGCGGTGTCGTCGCCGTTGTTGATTCCGCATGCGCTGAGCAGCAGGATGAACCCGAGCAGGGCAACGGCCCAACGTGCGGAGCGTTTCGTGGATCTGGTCACTTTGAATCCCCTTGTCTGGTTGGACCCGCCTGTTGCCGGATCTGACTGTTCGTTGAGACGGACCTGCCCTGTGGTTGGTTCCCGTGTCTCGCGATTGACGCAGGTTCGTCACACAATCGCAGTATTCGACCTCGGGGCCGGGCTCGTTTGTGAGCGTACAGGCGTGCGTCGGTAAGGTCGGGCCATGACGAGCAGAGACATTCATGTCCGCACCTGTCACCTGTGCGAGGCGATGTGCGGCCTTGAACTCCATGTTGCAGACGATTGCCTGAGGCCCCAGTGGCCCGGTGAGCGCAGCGAAGCAACAGCGGGACTTGACGCAGCCGGGCAAACTCGCTGCCGGCGGCATGGGGAGTCCGTAGACTCTGTGGCCCATGGAAGCGACTTCGACAACCGACGATGCAGCCGCGGCGCTCTCCACAACCGACGATGCAGCCGCGGCGCTGTCCGCCATGGTCATGGACAGCGATGTCGCCGGTGCGCTCTGGGCGGCGGTCGACAGCGGCCGCATCGACGACCTGGTGCCCGAGTTCCCGCTGCTGGCGATGGAACAGGACCCGATCCATCGCCACAAGGATGTTCTGGCCCACACGATCGCGGTCGTCGCCAAGACCCCCGACGATGAGATAGTGCGGTTGGCAGCGCTCTTCCATGACATTGCCAAGCCCAGGACCCGCAGCTTCGAGCACGGCGGAGTGACGTTCAGGCATCACGAGGCCGTCGGCGCCCGCATGACCCGCAAACGCATGACCGAACTCGGCTACCCCGAGGAGGTTGTGGTGCAGGTGAGCGAACTGGTCAGGCTGAGCGGTCGCTTCAAGGGCTATTCCGACGGCTGGTCCGACGCTGCGGTGCGCCGTTACGCCCGTGAGGCGGGTCCGCTGCTGGGGCGGCTCAACGCCCTGGTCCGATCCGATTGCACCACCCGATTTCAGCACAAGGTCGACAAGTTGCACCGTTCGATCGACGAACTCGAGTCTCGGATCGCCGACTTGGCCCACCAGGATCGCAAAGCCGCTGAACGCCCTCAGATCGACGGCACCGCTGTCATGGAACACCTCGGGATCGGCCCGGGACGACACGTCGGCGACATCCTGGGCTGGCTGCTCGAGTTGAAGCGTTCCGACGGCGTCCTCGAAGTCGAGGAGATCTTCTCCCGCCTCGACCAGTGGTGGGCCCAGAACCGCACCCGCTACTCCTAGCGACGCTGGCGCGCAGGCTCCTGTCATCAAAAACCCTGGAACCGTGGAGAACCGACCGAGAGCGGGTACCCTCCTCGGACTACCGTACTAGCGAATCGGAGGATTCGATATGATGCACCACAACCCCCCCCCCCCCCCCCCCAACACCCCACCCACCTCTTCCCCCCGTCTTCGCGGCGGGTGCTTTGTGCCGCGGTCGTAACGCTGGCGGTGACGATGGCGCTGGTTGGCCCGGCCCGTCCCTCCGAAGCCCAAACGGCACCCAATTGCGGTCTCAACGCGGTCACAGTTGATGGCACCGCGGCGGTGTTGGCGGGTGATACGTACACGGGATCTGTGAGTGCCGATTCTTTCACGGTGAACGTGTCGTTCACTGACAGCGAGGATCGTTACAGCGAGGATCGTTACGTATACGTGAATCTGGACACCGGGAACTATCGCGAATACCTGGGCAGGCTCGACAACTCGGGGAGTTTCACGTTCGATGTCGCTGCGTACACTGCGAAATTGCGGGAAATTCCGCTATTCCTTCAGATACCTTCAGGAGGCGACAACGAGTTCGTGAAGCATTACAACCATGTGAACCAGACGGTCCGTTACATGTCGAAGGCGGACTGGTATGAAAAAAAGCAAGGCAAAAGTTTAGTGACACGGGGCAAAAGTTTTACGACACGGGAAGCCAAGGCCGCTGAGATTACCGAGGGTCAAGCGGCGGTGGAACGCGCAACAAAAGCGCGGGCCAGCCTGAGTATAGCCTTCCCTGTCACGTTCTCGATAAACGTCTCCAACAATCGGTGGGTCGCATCACCCGCAGCCCAGTGGACCGATGACAACGGTAACTCGAGGCGTTGTCCATACCTTGTGACGCAATACGTGACAGTGCGAGATGCGCAAACCACAGTTCTGGACGTGCAGCCGCTGGAGCCCAATGAGTTTGTCGGCGAGCCGTTGAATCAACAACCGCAGCAGCAACAACTGCAAACGAAATCGCCAACTACAACCACGGTGCCGACAACAACCACGCCGCCGACGACAACGACAGCCCCGTATTATCCCACGTATTATCCGCCTCAACCGCCGCCTAGCCAACAAAGCGACACCGCCACGCAAGCCGAACCCGCTGACGATGAAGACGAAACAGAAGACAACGGTGTCACCCTCACTGCGGTTCTAAAAGCTGCGAAAGCCTACAAGGAAGGCAACCTCAGCCTAGAAGAACTGCAAAAGATCATCCGCGCCTACCTCAGCAGTTGACCACCCCACAACAGGAACTGCCGGCGCATCCCACAGTCACGATCGGGGTCGCGGGTTCTGCTCGAAGAGGTGCTGCTGGAACCGTGAAGCGCAACTCGTCACCATTGAGCAGGCGGACGGTAGGCAGTTCACCCGTCAGTACCTGAGTTGAGGACCGCAGGAAATGAGTCCGGTCGGCGGCCTCAGAATCGAGAAGGTCTGATCCGCTGCGAGGTCAGATCGCGCCGATCCGCCGCGATTGAGGCACACTTGACCCATGCCAGACACCGCTTCGACCCCAACGATCACCCCCACGGCGACACCCACGACGACCCCGACGATCACTCCGACCGAGGAGACAGTCACCCGGCCGGTGACCAACGACGGTGACCATGACCGGTTCTCGCACTACGCCCGCAAGCAGGACGTAACCCGCGCCGCCGTCGAAGGCACGCCCGTCGTGGCAATCTGCGGGAAGGTCTGGGTGCCCAGCCGCGACCCGGAAAAGTACCCGATCTGCAAGACCTGCGCCGAGATCAAGGCCGCACTCGATGCCCGAAAGTCAAACTGACCGCCTGTTGAGCACCGGACCGAACCCATGGACACCCACATCCGAGGAGTAGCACTTCTGATCCTCCTCACCGCAGCGTTGTGGGGTGCGGCGAGGCTCGCCGCACCCGTCGTCGACGAAGCACTCGGAGATGAAGGAGCGATAATCGCCCGCAGCCCCGACGAAGACAGTCTCAGCCAGCGGATCGGCGAGTCACCCGAGACCGTCGAAGCACCGTTGACATTCGACGAAGTCAGCACACTCCAATGGCTCCTCGCCGTGGAGGGCTTCCTCGACCCCGACTCCGATATCGACGGCCTACTCGGTCCCATAACCGAGGATGCGATCACCCGGGCCAAAGCAACTCTCGCGATTCCCACAGCGAGCGATCGAGTGCTTCTCTCCCTTCTGGAGGGACGCAACGCCAACCTCTTCGGGACCGTGGACTCCACACAGACCGCTCCCATTCAATAACCTGTGAGGCCACAAGCCGCCTTGTGCGCTTGTCGGTAACCTGGCTCTTCGCGTTATAAGTCGGGTTCGGTGGGGTGGGGGTCCGCGGCTGAACGCACGGGATGGCGGCCTCCGGCGAGAAGGCCACACTCCTGATCACCGATCTCAAAACCGGACACACCCGCAGCGATCTCAGACCCCACCCCCGAACACTCCAGGCCGAGAATCGGACTCGCACCGGGCGGCGGATTAGCGCCCGCTCCCTGCACCAGATCCGCCAGATCCGCCCGATCCACGGCGCTGGCTCTGACCTCGATACGGACCTCCCCATCCCCCAACAACGGCGGAGATGTATCGCTCCACACCAGTCGGCCGCCTTGGATCTCGATCGCCTTCATGTCGTTTCCAAACTGAGCGGTGCCACGGCCAGAGCCTCCGATACCACTGCGGCGTGGAGTCGAAGGTCCCACACCGCCACCACCACATTGGCAGTAGCCAGTGCCAAAACGCTGGCGAGGTGGACCGCGTCAGCTCCGCGAAGACTGTGTTTCTTGGGAAGCCGACCAGCCGCCGTCTGCACAACCTGGGTGAATTCAACGGGGCGGACCGCCGCCCAATAATGCTCCCAGTCTTGTTCGCAACGGGCAAGGCTCGCCTTGTCCAAGTCGTGGTTCCGTCCAGCCGCGGCCAATGCTGCACACACCTCCGGATAGGAGAGACGACTCGAGACCGCAGCATCGCATCCGTCCCACAGAGCGGCGGCAACATCGCTCCCTGACTCCTCAACCAGCAGCTTGACGAGCGCGCTGGAATCGAAATAGACGATGGCCAAGCGATCAGTCCCGCTGCTCAGAAACCTTCTCGGAGACCGACCGGCGGGACCGCGGCCGCGGCCGACCGCTAGCCACAGGACGGTCTGGGGACGAAGGCTTGGAGATCTTCCCCTGCTCGACCAACGACTCGATTATCGCGGTGGTTGCCAGTCCGATGACCTTCGCCACCGGGACTCCTCTCTCTGTGACCACAAGCTCTTCACCGTCTCTCGCCTGATCCAGCCAGTGCCTCAAACGGGCTCGAAAATCGGTGACCGCTACATCCACAAGGGCAAGTGTACAGGTGATTCAGCTGTCAGCAGCGATTCTGGGGGGCCTCGTGTACAGCCGCGGACCCTCACCCCACCGACTCCACCCTGAAACGCGAAGAGCCCGTAATCCATGCACGAAGCCTATGGCGAACCACCACTTCCACTACACGCTAATGCACATTTGGCCCGTGACATAATGTCAATTTAGCCAGACCGCTGATGCACATTTCGACACGACCCAAACGCGAAGAGCCCCTTTAGTTCTGGCTGTCGCGGCTGCAACGACGCTCCAGGGTAGAGCAACCTCTTCGATGGCGGATCTCCACCTCCCGCCCCGCGTTTATGCGCCGGCTCATGTCAATTCAGCTCACCGGCAGGTCCAAAGCTCGCACCAGGAATGTTGCCATCTCGGCGCGGGTTAGGGGCTCGTTGGGGCAGTAGCGCAACGGATCGCGATTACAGCCGACCGTGATATCCGCGGCGTAGAGCGCGTCGATGTCGGCGGCGTGGGTGCTTGCAGAATCAACATCGGTGAACCCGGCCGGTTGCGCGGGCTCCAGATCGAGGGCGCGCACCAGGAACGATGCCATCTGAGCGCGGGTTAGGGGCTCGTCGGGGCAGTAGCGCAACGGATCACTGTTACAGCCGACCGTGATATCCGCGGCGTAGAGCGCGTCGATGTCGGCGGCGTGGGTGCTTGCAGAATCAACATCGGTGAACCCCGCGGGCTGCACCGCCCCGTCCTCGGTGCCTGTGTCCTCGGTGCCGGTCTCGTCGGTGCCAACGTCGGTGCTGGTTTCGGTCTCGTCAGCCCCGTCGCCGGAGTCAGTATCGTCAGCCCCGTCGCCGGAGTCAGTATCGTCAGCCCCGTCGCCGGAGTCGGTATCGCTGCCGTCGGTGCCGGTCTCGTCAGCCCCGTCGCCGGTGTCAGTATCGGTGCCGTCGGTGCCGGTGCCTGTGTCGTCGGTTTCAGAATCGGCATCGGTGCCGGTCTCGTCGGTGTCGTCAGTGCCAGTCCCCTCACCGTCGTCGGTGTCGGTCTCGTCGGTGCCGTCGGCGTCGGTATCGCTGCCGTCGGTGTCGGTCTCGTCGGTGCCGGTGTCGTCGGTATCGCTGCCGTCGGTGTCGCTGTCGTCGGTATCGCTGCCGTCGGTGCCGGTGTCGTCGGTATCGGTGTCGTCGCTGTCGTCGGCGTCGCTGTCGTCGGTGCCGTCGGTGCCGTCGGTATCGCTGTCGTCGGTATCGGTGTCGTCGGTATCGGTGTCGTCGGCGTCGCTGTCGTCGGTATCGCTGTCGTCGGTATCGCTGTCGTCGGTATCGCTGTCGTCGGTGTCGGTGTCGGTGTCGGTGTCGTCGGTGTCGGTGTCGGTGTCGTCGGTGTCGGTGTCGTCGGTATCGGTGTCGTCGGGGTCGGTCCCATCGCCGTCGCCGTTGGTGTCGTTGGTGTCGGGGGGTGCGGTTGTGGTTGGGGGCACGGTTGGGGTTGGTGTGACAGTTGGGGTGAAAGTTGGCGTGTTGCGGGTTGGTTGGAGGTTGCTGGGCGGGGATATGAAGACGTAGGAGTGCCGGTAGGTGGGGTGGCGGAACAGGTCGTCGTCGCCGTCGGCGATGCGCAGGTTGATCCTTTTACGGTCGGTGCCAGCGTTGTCGGTTAGCGTCAAAGACAACCGGGCGAACCGGTCGCCGGCGGGGATGGTCACGGTTTTTTCTTCTATACGGAAATCGCCCGGGTTGTCTTCGTTCTGCCATTCGACCGCGGTGCTTGAGCCGAGCACTTCAACGGTGATGTCTAGATCGGATTCCACGGGTCGGTTCGTCGCGATCGGTAGGGATACGATGCTGCCACGAACCCCCG
>JAHQYN010000234.1 GCA_024421085.1 Acidimicrobiia bacterium | reverse complement strand
AAGTTCTTCCAGTGGTCGGGCGGCGTAGCGGGTTGTTGGTGATCGACGAAGCGCACTGCATTTCCGACTGGGGCCACGACTTCCGGCCCGACTACCGGCGGTTGGTGCGGGTGCTCGACGGGTTGGCGCCCGGTGTCCCCGTGCTGTGTTGTACGGCTACGGCCAACGACCGGGTGGTAGGCGACGTTACAGCCCAGCTGGGCGCAGACTTCTCACCTGTCCGAGGACCACTCGCCCGCGGCGGTCTGCAGCTTCATGTACTCGACAAACCGTCGCAAGCAGGATCATGGGGAATTCGGCGCTGAACTAGTGGACGCCGCCCACGAACTGATCCGGCGTTGGCAACCGGAGCCCATGCCCGAGTGGGTGACGTTCGTGCCCTCGCGTCGTCAGCCTGAACTGGTGGCAGGATTTGCGGCCCGGCTTGCAGGTCGTCTCGGACTAGTCTTTGGGGACGTGGTCGTCAAGGTCCGCGACTCCGAGCCCCAGAAGTTCATGCAGAACAGTCAACAGCAGTATCGCAATGTGCAGAATGCCTTTGAGATCAAGGGTCCGGTTCCGTCCGGCCCGGTGCTGCTCGTCGATGATATGGTCGATTCGCGTTGGACGCTCACCGTGGTTGGGGCGAGCCTCCGTGAGGCAGGGGCCGGTAGCGTGGTCCCGTTTGCGCTTGCGGACACGGCGGGGAGGTCGACGCGATGAGACGCGATGATGACTCGTTGGCAACGATCCTGCTGGTGAGTCGACTCTGCGCCGACGGAGTGCGACCGCTCAAGGCTTCTGAGTTCTGGAGTCTGATGGGGCAAACCAACCGCGGACCGGGGGACTTTCTGAACCTGAGCCAGGCCGAACTTATTAGTGAGCAAGACCTGAGTGAGGACTTGGCGGTCCGGGTCAAGGAGCTCGTCGGGCGCGCAACCGCGTTGGCGTTCGAACTGGAACGATTGGAGCAATCGGGTATCAAGTCGGTGACTGCGTTCGACGAGCACTATCCCCGTGAGTGGCTGCTTCGGTTAGGTGCCAAGGCTCCGCCTCTGATGCATGCCGCAGGCGCGATTGAGTTGCTTGATTCGCCCGGTCTGGGCGTGGTCGGCAGCCGTGACGTGTCCCAAGCTGGCGGAGACATCGCCAGGGACGTAGCGCGTACTGCTACACGACGAGGCTTGCCGCTTGTGTCGGGGGGAGCGCGGGGGGTCGACCAGCTCGCCATGGACGCCGCCTACGAGACTGGGGGAGCGGTCATCGGGATCCTGGCCGATTCGCTGCTGCGCAAGCTCAAACGCCCCGAAGTTCGCAGAGCCGTCCACGATGGGAACACCGTCATGTGCACTCCCTACTCTCCGAGCGCTCCGTTCAGCGCGGGCAACGCTATGGGGCGCAACAAGCTGATCTACGCGCAGGCAGCGTTGACACTTGTCATTGCGAGTGACGACGGCGCCGGAGGCACATGGTCTGGTGCTTCCGAGGCGCTCAAGTATGGCTATGGACCGGTCGCGGTTTGGCGGGGCCCCGGTGAAGGACCTGGCAACGCGCCTCTCCAAGAGCGGGGGGCGAGGCCGATATTGAAACCCGAAGATCTCGAATCCCTCCCGGACTTGTCTGGCTCCCAGGCGAATCGTCCTGAAAGCCCGAGAATCGATACGATCACGCAACCGGCGCTGTTCAGTGGTGTGGGTTGACGCTGCCGGGCACTGACCGGCGAGTGTTCGCGCCGAATCCGGTGCTCAGTCGGAGGCGCGGTTCTCGGCGAGGGCGGCTGCGGCGTTGATCACCAGGTTGCCGAGGTCGTGGGTGTGCTCAGGGTTGGGGAAGCGGTAGGCCGGTCCGTGGATGTGCAGAGCCGCCTCCACCGTGCCGTCCGCCTCGATGATCGGGGCCGCGACCGAGTTGATGCCCTCGGCGAACTCCTCGTAGACCCAGGCGTAGCCGAGGCTGC
>JAHQYN010000084.1 GCA_024421085.1 Acidimicrobiia bacterium | reverse complement strand
AGCGCGGCGGCCGCTTCTGCGTCGGCCACCCGCTCAGCAGCCCACACGCCGCTGCACTCCCACCGACCGCCCCCCCCCCACCCCCCCCCCCCCCCCCCCCCCCCCCCCCCCCCCCCCCCCACCCCCCCCCCCCCCCCCCCCCCCCCCCCCGCCCCCCCCGCCCCGCCCGCCCAGCCCCCGCCGCCGCACCCAACCCCAGCCCCCGCTACCGCCCCCCGACCGCTTGCAGAAAAATCTGGGCTAGCTGAGCGGACAGTTCTGCAGCGATGCGCCTATTGTCGAACAGCCTGGCTTATGCTAGACACAACAACCTCATAGGAGCAAGGAGGCGTGGTGGTGAGTTTTGGCGCTATCGCAGACGATGTCGAACACTTGGAATCAGAACTTGACTTGCTTCTTGACGGGGCGTTTCTCCCGTCAGGAGATGTCGCCGCACGCAGCGCGTATCGAGAGAGCTACCCGTGCGTCCAAGACTGCCAGGTCCAAATGGCCCACTTAGCACTAGCGACAGTGCTCGCCTACATGCAGGGCCCGACTCGTCCGATAGCCGATGAACGACAGCCAACCCTCCCCTTCGACATCGCCTGAACCGCCATCCGGCGACGAGTTACAACCGGGCATCCATCTGCCACCTGAGCAGCGGGCCCAGCTTGCGGGCATGGCCAAACAGCTCGCGGAAGGAATGCAGTTCGAATTTCGATACTTCCGAAGCTCTCCTCTGCCCCCACCACAAGAAGCGGAACACTGGGAAAGACTTCATCCGGGAGCTGCGGGCGAGATCCTCAACTCGTTTCAAGACAAGATGCGCCACGATATGGCGATGGAACGAAGAGACAGCAACACCAGACGGTGGGTTTTGGTGACTCTAGTGGTAATCATGCTCATCCCATGTACCCTTGCGGCTTATCTGGGATACTTAGGGCTCGATGTAATCGCAGGAATCGCCGCAATTGGATCATTTCTTTCGCCTGTGACGTGGTTCTGGGTGCGTCGACGGCTTGCTCGCAAAGACAGCGGGACAGGTCCCGAACCAACGCCGATCTCCCCCTAGATGGGTTCCCCAGGCCCCTGCTCGTTTCGACGGGGTGGGGTGGGGTCTGGCAAGGTTGGGGGATGACAGACTTTGCTGAGAAGTATGGGCCGTGGGGTGTGGTCACCGGTGCGGGGGCCGGGGTCGGGTTGGCGTACACCGAGGAGTTGATCGCTCGGGGCGTCGGGGTTGTGATGGTCGACATCTCACCGGGGGTCGTCGATGTCGCCGCTGGTCTCGGTGGTGAGACTCGCACCGTGATCGCCGACGTCAGCGATCCGGGATGGGTTGACGTGCTCACCGAGCAGACCGCCGGGCTTGAGATCGGGATTGCGATTGCCAACGCCGGAGTCTCCTATGTCCGCCCTTTCCTCGACATGGACGCGGAGATGCGGCGCAAGACCCTCGACATCAACTGCCGGGCGACCGTCGATCTGGCTGCATGGGCGCTGCCGGCGATGGCCGAACGCGGACGAGGGGGATTCGTCGTCACCAGTTCGGGGTCTGCTCTGGCAGGAACCGCCTGCGTGGGGCTCTACAGCGCAACCAAGGCGTTCTCCGTAAACCTCGTCGAGGCGATCGGCTGGGAACTGAAGGGCTCCGGAGTCGACACCCAGGCCATCGTCGCGCCGAGCATGGACACCCCCGCGTTCCGTTCCTCGGGCCCCGACTATGACCGTATGGGAGGCCCGCCCGTGGATCCTCGCACGGTTGTTGCCCCGGCCCTCGACGCGCTCGGAGAGGGCGGCCGCTGGCTGGCCGACGACGGTCTGAAGTTCGTAGCGTCGGTGGAGCGTTCGGACCGGGTCGAGATGATGTGCGGCGCCACAGCCGCCATGTACCACCTCTTCGAGGACTGACCCGTGCCCGGCGAAGGCACAGACGTTCTGGTCGTGGGGGCGGGGATCACTGGGATCGGGGCGGGGTACTACCTGCAGAAACAATGCCCGGACCGGACGTTCGTGATCCTCGAGGGGCGGCCAAGCATCGGCGGGACCTGGGACCTGTTCCGCTACCCGGGCGTGCGGTCCGACAGCGACATGCACACCCTCGGCTACAGCTTCAAACCCTGGACCGCTGAGAAGTCGATCGCCGAAGGCCCCGCCATCCTCGACTATCTCCAAGAGACGATCGACGAGAACGACCTCGCTCGCCGCATCCGCTTCAACCGGCGCGTGCGCCGAGCCTCATGGTCGAGCACCGACCAGCGTTGGACAGTCGAGATCGACCACACCGACACCGCCCAGCACAGCACAATGACCGCCAACTTCCTGGCCATGTGCTCCGGCTACTACTCATACGACCAAGGGTTCACCCCCGAATTCCGCGGCATCGAACGATTCGAGGGGCGGATCGTCCACCCGCAGGCCTGGCCGGAGGACCTCGACTACACCGACAAGCGGGTGGTCGTCATCGGCTCGGGAGCGACCGCGGTGACCCTGGTGCCGGCGATGGCCGCCGAAACCGCCCACATCACCATGCTGCAGCGCTCGCCCACCTACATGGCGCCGGCCCCCGACATCGACCCGATCAACCAGAAGCTCAAGCGAGTGCTGCCGAAACGGGCCGCCTATCGGCTAACGCGCTGGAAGAACATCGTGCGGACCCACCTCGTCTACCGGATGTCACGCAAGCAACCCGAGCGCCTCAAGGAGCGGCTCCTCGACGCCGCCCGTGAAGCGCTGGGCAACGACTACGACATAGAGACCCACTTCACACCCGAGTACAACCCCTGGGACCAGCGGCTCTGCCTGATCCCCAACGGCGACCTCTACGCGGCGATCGACAACGGCTCAGCCTCGGTGGTGACCGACACCATCGACACGTTCACGGAGAACGGCATCCTCTTGGAGTCCGGCACTGAGCTCGAAGCCGAGGTCGTCATCACCGCCACCGGCCTGCAGCTCGTTGCGCTGGGCCAGGTCGAGCTCGAGATCGACGGCAAGCCCGCCAACCTCGGCGAAACCTGGACCTACAAGGGCATGGCCTTCTCCGATGTGCCCAACCTGATGACGACGTTCGGATACGTCAACGCCTCGTGGACCCTGCGCGCCGACCTCAACGCCGCCTACCTCTGCCGCCTGCTCAACCACATGCGCCAGACCGGGACCACACAATGCACGCCGCGGCTGCGCCCGACCGACCACGACATGGTGCCGCGCCCGTTCATCGACGACTTCCCCGCGGGTTACATCAGACGGGCGATGCATCTGCTCCCCCGCCAGGGCGACCGGGAACCCTGGCTCAACACCCAGAACTACCTCCGGGACCGCAAGTTCATCGGCCGCCAACGGGTAGACGACGACGTCATGGAGTTCACCACCGCCCCCGTCCCGGGCACCGCCACCGCTCCCGTCTCCACCGCCACCGTCCCCGGTGCCGCCAACACCGGTCGCTGAGGATTCGCCGACGACGACCAGCCGCTAAGGACCAGCCGTTGAGGATCCGCACCCGCGCCTTGACGCAGCGTGTACGCTTCGGTTCTGGCCGAGCAGGCCATCACGGTCCGAGTGAGAAACTGCTGAGGAGGTCGCACACCGATGGTGGACAGGTCCCCGACGATCAACACTGGGTCAACCAGCGCAGGGGGAGGCCCCGAGCCCAGGGGCTACGAACCGGAAGTGCCGATCACGGTGTCGCCGATCCTCGACTGGCCGCCGCGGCCAGTATCAACGCTGCGCTATCTGCTCACGCCTGTGATGCTTCCGTACGGCGTCTTCTGGGTCGCCCTGGCGGCTCTGATTTGGAACTTTCTCACCCCTTCGATGGAACGGATGGCGACCCTGCATCCGTCCTGGATGCTCGAGGTCTACCTGCGCAATGCGGTGCTGTTGACCCTGGTAGCGGGAGCACTCCACCTGTTCTTGTACACCCGCCGGTCCCAGCAGCAGCGCTACAAGTACAACCGGCGTTGGATGAGCACCACCAACCGCTCGTTCCTGTGGACCAACCAGACCCGCGACAACATGTTCTGGAGCCTCGTCAGCGGCTGCGCGATCTGGACGGTGTACGAATCACTCACCATGTGGGCCTACGCCAACGGCTGGGTCGCGTCCGTGCATTTGGGTGCGGTGCGGTGGGACTCGGCGTGGCTGTATATGGGGCTGCTGACCGTGGGGGTGTTCGTGTGGTCCGTAACCCACTTCTACCTCAACCATCGGCTGCTGCATGTCCGCTGGTTCTATGACCACGCCCACTACCTGCATCACCGCAACGTCAACACCGGGCCGTGGAGCGGCATCTCCATGCATCCGTTCGAGCATGTGATCTATTTCACCGTCTTCCTGCTCTGGTGGGTCGTGCCCGCCCACCCCTTCATCGTGATCCTCAACGGTCTGTTCAACGGTGTCTCGCCGGCGGTCTCGCACTCCGGTTTCGAACGCTTCGAGGTCGGCCGGCGCGAGGGGCGGACCGCTCCCGGCGCCGACTATTTCCACCATCTGCACCACCGCTATTTCGAGTGCAACTACGGCAACCGTCCCGTGCCGATCGACAAGCTCTTCGGTACCTTCCACGACGGCAGCCCCGAAGCCCACGCCCGCATGAAACAGCGCATGCGCGAACGCCGCGGCAGCCAATCGGCCTCGTAGCCTGAATCCACCGGCTCTCCCGACGGGCACAACGGCTCTCCCGATGGGCACGGCCAAATCTGCGCGATTAACCACACTGTATGTAGCTGAACGCGCAGATTTCGGCGGGGACCAGTGGCCAGCGGCCAGTCGGTGCGGCTGCGGATTCGTTGCTCGCCTACGGTCCAGGCTCTCAGCCGTCGGGGTCCTCTGAGCTGCCGGGGTCCCCTGAAACATCAGCGCCCCCTGAACTAACATCAGCGCCCCCTGAACCGCTGGCATCCCCTGAACCGCCAGCGCCCCCTGAACTGCCGGGGGTGACCAGAACGATGGGGGCGACGGTGCGTGGGCGTGCGGCCAGCAGGGCGACGATGACGACTAGGCCAAGGATCGTGACCGACAGCAGCGATTCGGACGCTGTGATCGTGTTGTCCGAATATTGATCGACGGTCCCGTCCAACCATTCGAGCGGATCGCGCTGAACCAACAGGGCGATCATCGCCGCGAAGATCCCGACGGTGACAACCACGCTTGAGACCATCTCTGACACGGGAGCCGGATCGGTCCGGTCGATCTGGCGCCAACCGGCGACAGCCAGAAACAGCGCCGGAATCCACAACGGGAGCGAAACGACCGAGATCACTGCGGCCGGAATCATCCCCGCGCCCGCCGCCAGGACCAAACGGCCCCGACCCGAGAAGTGCGCCAGCAGTGCCACCTGGGCCGCGATCACGAACGGCGCGACCAGCGACACCGAGATGCGCAGGCTTCCCGGCTCACCCTCAGACCCGACGAACCGAACCACGCCGATAACCACCGCATAGGCGTTCGTCGCCACACAGGCGACCGCGACCCAACGCTGCAGCGGATCAGTGTTTCGCATCAGCATCAACCTTTCTTCGACCGAGCTGGGGGCTTCGGGTGGTCAGTGGCGCCTCACGCCACCGTATTTCATGCGGGTGTCGTTCATGGAGGCGGAGCGTTTGGCGTCGTCGACGATCCCTGCGTCAACGAGTTCGCCGACGAACAGGGTGTGGGTGCCCAGGTCGATCGCCTGGCGGAGCGCGCAGTCCATCCAGGCAATCGCCTCGGTGAAGATCGGTGCTCCGGTGCGCCCGGAGCGGACGGGCCGATCGTTGAGCGTGTGGCCGTCGTCGCGGGCAGGTTTCGAGAACTTGACGAAGACCCGGGTGTCGTCTGAGTCCCAGAGGTTGACAGTGAACGAGCCTCCGTCGCTGATCAGCCGATGGGTGACCGCGGTGTTGTCGACGCCGATGCCGATCAGCACCGGCTCCATCGAGAGCTGGGTGATCCAGCTCGTGGTCATGCCGTTGCGTTCGTCGCCTGCTCTCGATCCGACCAGCGCCAAGGCGTTGGGGATCTTCCAGGTGACCCGGTTGACGAGTTCGCTCTCGAGTGCTCCGTCTGCTGTCATGCCCTCTGTCTCACCCTCTGTCTCCATACACAGAGCGTAGGCCGCCGACCATCATTTGGGTTGGGGGCAATCGGGTTGGGGGTAATTGAGTTGGGGGCGGCCAGTGCCGATCACGGTGGCGACGCCTTCCACGAAGAGCTTGCGGCCTCTCAGGTTGACGGACTTCTCATCCCAGCGGGTCTCAAGTTCGAACTCGGGGGCGCCCGCGGCAGCCATCGCCGCGGCCACCGCAGCGTTCGCCTGACCGATGGCCGCCTGCTTGGCTGGCTCTAGCTCGAAGAAGGAGTCCGGCGCCGCACCGACATGCACCCGGTACAGCCCTCGGCGCGGTGACGACACGGTCACACGCCGACGCAGACGAACCTTGCCCACAGCGGCCCCGACTGCATTGGCGACGTCTGCGTGTTCTGGAATCTCGACTTCGGCACCGAGCAGTTCACCGATCGCCGGGTAGTAGGTGGCGGCCGGGGCGCCGAGAGCCACCAACGGAACCCCCAGCCCGACCGCCAGTCTGGATGTGCGAGGCCTGCCGTCGAGCGCCGCGGCCACAACCTCGGAAGCAGCAGCCGCCTCGGACAGGCCGTCGCTGGCGAATGCCATGGCCAGCAACTTCTCGGCCGACTGCCGCACCAGTCGCTTCACCACAGCCTCAGCGAATTCCCTGGGCTCCTCCACGATCAACTTGCCGCGGTGGTCGCAGCGCCGAGACCACACTTCGGAGGCCGCGTGCGCAACCGCCGGGTCGTGGGTCGTCTGCGTGCCGAGCACATGGCTGGCGTCTGTGGGCGTGAAGGCCGACACACGCAGCAGCCCGCGGGCCCCCAACCGTCGCGCCGCCAGAGCATCCCGGCTGCCTTCAACAACGGTGTCCGCGGCAACAATGCCGCTGCCGATCCGCTCCATCAGCTGACGTTCGCCGCGGTCGCTCGAACCCTGTGCGGCTTTCGCGGTCAGTGCCCAAAAGACCGAACTCCACTGTTGGGGAAGCGTCTCGGCGTTGAGTTGGCGCCGCAGTTGCGACAGCAGATAGTCACCGTGGCTCTGGGCTGTGACCACCAGCGGAACGACCCGCCGGGGCCCGACCGTCAACTCGGCACCACTCGCCCGGTCCGCCAACAGCACCTCGCTGTCACCTCCGAGACCGTGCGTGGCCATGGCCACCGCCTCGATCATGGTCCGGTGCCCCCCGACCGTCGCCCCCCTGGCTCCGAGGTCGAACCGTCCGTCGCGCAGTGCGGCGATGTCGGTCGTGGTGCCGCCGATGTCGGAGATGACGGCGTCTGACGCGCCGACGAGATGCGCCGCGCCGAGCAGGCTCGCTGCGGGACCCGACAGGATCGTCTCCACGGGTCGTTCCCGCACGAAGTCCGCAGACACCAGCGAACCGTTGCCGCGCACCATCATGATCGGAGCATCAACCCCCGCCTGCGCCAACACCTCGGTGGTAGTCGAGACGAGTTCGTCGATCAACGCGATCATGCGGGCGTTGAGCAGGGCCGTGACCGACCGCCTCGGGCCGTCGAGTGCGTCGGCCAACTCGTGGCTGCAGGTGACCGGCAGGCCGGTTCGGGCCCGGATCAGGTCACGGGCAGCGATCTCATGGTCGGCGTTGCGGACGCTGAACTGCGACGTGACCGCGAAACCGTCGACTGAAGGTGCGATCTCGGTGACCGCGGCGGCGAGCGTCTCGGTGTCGAGCGGTTCGGCCTCGGCGCCGTGCGGGGTGTGCCCGCCGGCCACCATCACCACCGGGTCGCCGCCGATCGCCTCTCGCAGGCCGCCCCGGTCGAGCACAGCCTCCTCGAACCCGATCATCACCAGCGCCGCCGGGCGACCCTTGCCCTCGACCAGCGCATTGGTTGCCAGCGTGCTCGACAGCGACACGAAGCTGACAGCGCCCGGGTCGACTGGCCCGGCCGCCAGCACCCGTTGGATCGCTGCGCCGATGCCCACGGCGAGATCGTCGTGTGTGGTCGGCGCCTTGGCCTTGGCGAGCACCGAGTTCGAGCCCTCGTCGTAGACGACCGCGTCGGTGTAGGTGCCGCCTGTGTCGACACCGAGAATCCAACAACTCACTGAACCTGGCATGGCCCGCCATTCTGCCCCACCCACAGCCCCACCGCGACCATTGTGGGCATGAACTTATCGATGCCGCTTGATCCGCCAGGTTTCGGGGGTGTCTGGGATCGGTTCAGGCATCGAGTGTTTGGCTCGTGCGCCACGCTTACGTTTCGTGGTGGTCATGAGGATTCCCGTCGGTGTTGGTCGATGGCGGCAACGAGATCGAGTATGTGGTTTTCGAACTCGTGGATCGGGCGCAGCTTCCCGCGGCGTTTGGCAAGCTTGTGTGATACGGAGCCGCCCTTTTCCATCGAAACTAGATGCCCAGCTTCACCGGTGGCTACCGCGGCTTTAGACCAAGCGTCAAACTCAATCTGGTCGGGACTGATTCCGACGCACAGCAGGGCCTCATACGCCCGGTGGTAGCGTATGTGATTGAACTGGAATGATCCTCCCACATCCTCGGTAGCGGTCTTCAACTCGAAGGTCACGCTCTCGATGCGAATGTCCCACGGCGATTGTCGTTGGCGGCCCTTGCCTTCGGGGTGTTCAGGGAACTCGGCCTCGAACCCAAGTTCGTCGCAGAGACGTTCTACGAAGTCCTGCCCCGCGTCACCGACCTTCGTATTGGACAGCCGTTTGATCGCCTCGAATGGTGTATCAACCCATTTGTCTGCGTCGGAGTAAGACGCGAGGACATCTAGCAGGATCGCTTCGGCGTCAGGCTGCATCAACGAATCCGGCGTCGGTGAGCGCCTGCCGAATGTGGTACATCGAGATATGGCGGGCGTTGTGGGCAGCGAGGTTGCTGTAGTCGCGCCAGTCGGTGTCATTCAGCACTTCGGTCACTTGGTCGTGCGCTTGATGGATGACGATGCCGTATCCGCAGACATAGCGGACCTCTGAGAAGCAGCGCACTAGTTGTGGTGGGTCAGCGAAGAATGTGCGTTGAAGAAACCAGTCGGCCTCTGACATGCGTTTCTGACCGCACAACCGCTCTTTGCGCTGATCCACGGTGAACAGGTCAACCCATGCGTCGCAGGTCGCTGTCTGGCGATGGTTGTTCACGCCGCGCTGCCACACTTGCCATAGCGCGTTGATCTTCACGCCATGCCCTTCCACGTCCGTAAAGCTGTTGCTACGCAACGGCTCGGAATGAACAAGTCGCAAACCGTTCACGCGATGCTTGGGACTACCTTTGCCGTCTGACTGGAACGCCATCGGCAAGATCATTCCTACGTAATCCGCGAATAAAGCGGCTTGGTTGACGAATGCCAGGGCCAGCCAAGCCCGATACCCGAAAGGTGGGTTGCCGACAACAGCGACGCGTCCGTGGTCCGCGGGCGGCTCCCACGTCAGAAAATCGGCGCGTTCGATATCAGAGCGAATCGGGAGGATATCAAGCCCTATGCGCCGCCCGTCCGGCAACAAGTCGTAGAACGCTCCTGCTCCCGCCCCGGGTTCCACAAACCGGTACTCGTCAACGGGGGCGTGGTCGGCGCGCATTCGCATCAACAGATCGTCATGACATGCTACGGCGACCTCGGGCCGGGTGAAGAACTGGTCCAACCCAACATGACGCGGATCAACCCACGAAGGGATATCTGCCGCGGCCCACATTCGGTTGCGCTCTGCGATGGCTTCGGATTCGGTGAGGATCGGCAACGACGCTAAAACGCTCATGATGCGACCGCGCCCCGGCCCGTGATCCGCTCACGACGAATCTTGGCGTGCATAATCTTCGCTTTGCCGCCGAAGTGCGACTCGTCGGCCTCGACCGGCCCAGCGAACGGCTCGGATGACATGTCGTCCCAGCACTGACGAATCCGGTGAGCCAGACGCCAAGCCGATTTCTCGGTGATGCCCAGGCCGCGGTGCAGCTTCATGCTCGACACCGACTTGAGCGACGTGTTGAACAGATGCACCGCAATCGCCCACTCCTGATAGCCGAGCTTGCTGTCCTGCATGACGGTACCGACCCGCACCGAGAAGAACCTCCAGCAACCGTTGCCGCGGCACCGGTAAGGCATCGTCTTGTGGCTCGTCGGATGCTGAACATTGTCGCATCCACAGTGCGGACACTGCCGGCCGCCAGGCCAGCGAATCTCGGTGATCCACCCCTCAGCCGCGGAGTTGTCGGGGAACTTGCGGATCAACTCCACCAGCGTCATGCCCTTGCGGAACGCCTTGCCCGGCGCTTTGGTCTGTACGGTGTTCGGATCGGTCATGTCACCACATTAGCGAGGGGGTGTGACACTGAATGCTTTCCCTTGACCGCCTCCAGTCGATTATCGTTGGGGATGATCCTGCATGCGACACCGTAGAAGCGGCGCTAGCCAACGTTCCGCATCACGTTCCCAAAATCGCCATCGCACCGGAGGCGTTCGAGTGACCAGGACAATCCCAGACTCGCAGGAACAGGCAAACCTCTACTTTGACAATGACAGGGTGCCTCGCAGTACACGTCCGGATATGGCTGGGTATGGGGTCGCGCAAGACTCGGAGGGTCTGCTTGACTGGGCGTGGGCGGAGCGGCGTCTGCTCGCCGAACGCAACTTCTGGTTCGTGACCGCCAACGCCGAGGGCCGGCCGCATTCGATGCCCGTCTGGGGCGTCTGGATGCCGGAGCGGGAGCGCTTCGGGATGTGCTGTGACGTCGGGGCGCGCAAGGTGCGCAACATCGAGGCCAACGATCAGGTCGTCGTCACCACGACCGACACCGTCGAGTGCGTTTCTTTGGAGGGGCGTGCGGTGCGTGTCGGGGGCGACGAGGCGGAACCGCTGGCCGTTGCGTGGGCAGAGAAGTACTGCGACACTGACATGTCTGAAGCTGGCTGCTCCAAAGAAGAGATGATGGAGGCCGTGTACGGCGGTGCTGCGTTCGAGGTGGTCCCCGAACGTGCCTTCGGCATGATCGAGACCCCCGAAGAGTTCTCAAAGTGCGCCACCCGCTGGCTCTGGGATTGACCTCCTCTCCCCCTGCCCACACGGGCGAGACCCGCGCGAGACCCGCGCCCCCGGCCAGGTCGAGTGCGACGGTTCGAGTCGAATACCGCTGCCGAACTGGATCGCGCGTAAATGCACGCTTCGTGGTTTTTTCGCCAATACACTACCGCAATGACGAGACGTGCATTTATCGGCAAATCGCCCCTTTCACCGACAAGCGCCGACTTTCCAGCCCAGATGACTCCAGGAGAGTTCGCGGCGGCGTTCCCGAGCGAAGGCCAGTATGTGGAATGGAAGGCTGGCGCTGGCCGCCGTCCGATCCAAGAAGCGATCGTCGCGTTCTCCAATGCCGACGGCGGCGTTGTCATGATCGGGGTCAACGATCAGGGTACGGCTGTCGGTTGCCCGCTGGACGAGGGCGTGGAGAAGGACCTCTGGGAGACGATCGCCCAGATCGAGTCGCCCGGACCGGTCCAGATCAGAGCCATGCGGATCGGCCGGGCAGACACCACGGTGGTTGCGGTCGGCACGCGGCGCGACGGCATCGCCCAGACTTCCAACGGTCGCCCGCTGATTCGCCGGGGCAAGCAGAATCTGCCCCTGCTGGGCGGCGAACTGCGGCGACTGATGGCAAGTCGCCTGCCTGGAGACTTCGAGAGAGCCCCTTCGCGTTGGAACCTCGGTGACGCCGATCAGGAACTGCTGATCCAGCTTTGTCGTGCCGTAAGGATTGAATCCAACCAAGACCCTGTCGACCTCGCTGCCGCTCTAGCCCAGCGGGGTCTGGCGGTGCAGGGCGATTCGGCATGCACTCTCACCAACGCGGGCGCCCTGTTTCTGGTGGCTGAGGCACCCGCGGCGTTCGGCAAGGCCCACATCGAGGTGTTGCGCTTCGGGGACGGCCCGGAGTATGACCGCCGAGAGGTGTTCGGCGGCACTCCGAGCCAGCAGGTCCAAGCCGCTGTGGATTGGATCATCGCGGAGATCGGGTTTGACCTTGTGGTCCTGCGCACCGTTCGACACGAGTTGGCCCGCCTGCCCGTCGGCGCGCTGCGCGAGGCGCTCGCCAACGCAGTGGCCCATCGCGACTATCAACTCTCCGGATCTGCTGTCGAAGTGCAGCTGAGGCCGGGCGAGGTCACCGTGGTCTCGCCCGGTGGATTTGCGGGCGGGGTCACCAGTGAGAACCTCGGCGAGGCGCACTTCGCCCGCAACAGGGCTATCATCAATACCCTGCGAGCGTTCGATCTCGCCGAGGACGCGGGCCGAGGCATCGACCTCATCCGCCACGAGATGGCCGCAGCCCTGCGTTTCGAGCCGACGTTCGAGGAGGTTGCCAGCGGCTGGGTGAGGGCCGTGCTGCCGTCCGATGGGCCGGTCACACCGGAAGAGCTGGCGTGGACTCATGAGATCCTGGGAGAGGCGGAGTTGCTGCCTGGTGACCGCCGCGTGCTTGTCGAGGCGCTCCGCGGGGCAGAGCTCACGAACTCCACAGTTCGCTCCTTGCTTCACGTCGGGGTCTCGCCGGCGCGCAACACCCTCCGACGGCTGTGCGAATCGGGCTACCTCGACGACGAGAGCGGCGGCGGAACTGCCCGCTACCGCCTTTCGGCCGCGATCCCCGCGCCCTACGGGCGACCTTTGAGCCGCAACGAGATGCGAGCGCAGATCCTCAGCTGGGCCGACGAGGGCCCCGTCACCAACTCGCTCGTGCAATCCCGATTCGGCATGTCGCGCTCGCAGGCTCTGACCCTGCTGCGCGGTATGGCCCACGACGGGCTGCTCGCCAAGGTCGGTGCCGGCAGGGCAACCAGCTACCAGTTGACCGACTGAGCGGGCGCGGCATGTGGGTCGCGCCTTCGACGGCCGACGCCGGCGCGGACTTCAACGCCGAGCGCGGCGAGGTCCGATTGGCGGGGTCAGGGCCAGAGGGGCTCGTTGATCTCTGCGCCGAGGGGGGTTCCCCAGGTGTTGCGGTACGACACCTCGTGTGCGGGTAGTCGGGACGCGGTGGCCCACTTGCCCAGCGGGTAGCCCATCGGCACACAGCAGGCCATCCGCCAGCCCTGGTCTGTGGGCACGTCGAGCACGTCGAGGGTTTCGTCGTTCTTGAACAGCAGCACGCTGGTCAGCGATGAACCAACGCCGTCGGCACGAGCGGCGAGCATGGCGCTCCACACGGCTGGGAAGATCGATCCGCCGGTCGTGTCGAACTTGTCGAAGGCGAACAGCAGCAGCGGGTAGGTCGCGAAGTTCTTCTGCGCCCAGGTCACCGAGTTGATGATCCGTGAGAACTGTTGGGCTTGGGGGGTCTCGCCGGTTGATGCCTGCGCGACCTGTTCCTTGTAGACCGTCTCCCACAGCATGTCGATGCAGTCCGAGTACAGCGCCCCGATCTTGGCTACCTGTTCGGGGTCGTCGACGATCAGGAATCGCCAACCCTGGCTGTTGCCTCCGCTCGGGGCCCGGATCGCGGCATCAAGTATGCGCAACTGGATCTCTTCTGGGACCGGGTCGGGCTTGACTCTGCGCATCGCTCTGGTCGTGTACAGCGCCTCTCGAACATCCATCGTGTCTCGCTTCCTGTGTCGCCATGCCGTCAATCGACCATCAGTCGAGCACATGCGGACCCAAGATGCGAACCGCGGTGGGTCGCGGGTGCTGCAGTGCAGCCGCTGCGAGTGGGTTGTGGGTTGAGAGTTTGAGGGTGCCTGCGAGGAAGCTGGCCATCTCGGCTTGGGTTACCGCGGCGGCGTGTGCGATCAGCCTCTCTTGTCGTGAGGCTGGGGGACAGACTGGGTTCGGTGCCAGTCTTGGTTGGCCTTGGGGGTGTTGGCTTTGGGGGTGGCTAGCCCTGGCTTGGGGTTGTCAGGGAGCGGTAGAGGCGGGTCAGGAAGGAGGCCATCTGTGCGCGGGTGACTGGGTTGTGTGGTGAGTAGGTTGTGTCGCTGGTGCCGTTGGTCACCCTGAGGCCGTAGACGC
>JAHQYN010000233.1 GCA_024421085.1 Acidimicrobiia bacterium | reverse complement strand
ACTCAACGCGAACCGTGTGTCGCGGTCGAGTTCTGCTTCTTCACCGTCAAGTATCTCACCAAGCACATCGTTGATGATCCGCAACGCTACCGACACCGACATAGATGACCCGTCAGCCTCCACCACCCGGGCGTACCGGGAGAACACCTTGATCCCCGGCCCGATGGTGGACTGAGCCATGTCGACCGGGGCAATATTGCCCGACTGCAACAACCGCACCGCCTCCGGCAGCTCACTACGAAGCGCCCCCATGAACTCACCACGAGTCGCCAACGCAGCCGCCACCGCCCGGGGACGACACGCCAACACGATCGACGACGCCAGCGCGTTGCTCTTCGATGCCAGGAGACGATTGCCCAACTCGGTGCGCATCGGCCAAGTCGCGTTGACTTGGAGACCCGCGTCGAGCACGGCTTGCAGGAACGTGTCCCAACCAGTGGCGCGGATCTCTCCGTCTTTGGTCTCGGTCGCCTTATAGGCGTAGTAGATCGTCGCTGGCACGTCGTGCGGGTGGCTCTCTGCGACCTGCGCCATGAACTCAGCCATACCGGACTCGAAATGCTCCTCGGCTTTCTCCCTTGACCCGGCGCGGTAACGGTTCGCGATCAACTCCTCAGCCTTCGGGGTCAGCAACGTCGAACACTCAACTGGCCACACATCACCAACATTCCGCCGCAACCACACATAGAAAAAATCCGACAAGTCCGCATAAGAAATGTTGTCATAATACGGCGGATCAGTCGACAACACAGCACCCGGACATTCCCTCACTCTCGCACAGGCATCCCGCTGCTGAGCCCCACCTGTCGACGAGGCGGGTAAGTGTTCAAGCGCTCTTGCAATCCCAGAAATGCAATTCTTCCAACTCCCCGATGACGGCCCGAGCGGATTATTCTCCGTATAGTCCCACGACATGGGAATCGCTTGGCGCGCGAACACATTTCGGGCGTGTTGGCGCGAAGAATCCCAGGAGCAGATCGTGCAATTTCGATCTACGATACGATCAATTGCGAACGCGAGGTAGGTCACGATGGCGTCCGCGTAGGCGGCAGCGCCTCGCCACCCGTCACGTAACCGTTTCCCATCGTCAGCCAAACCGGCGGCTACGGCATCCGCCAGAATCTGCCCTCTAACCTCACCCAGCAAATCCGAAAACGTCGTCAACGCCACCAACTGCCGCCCCGAGAAGTAATCTGCAAACTCAAAGAAACCATAGTACCGACCCTGAGCGTTACCTCCGAACGTGCCTCTGGTCAATCCCTTAGGCAACTTCGCGTCATCAAGGGATGCCCGCAAGATATCCGATTCATCAACCGCTTCAAGCTGGTGCCGATCGACAGCAAGGTACCGACGACCCGTTTGACTCTCGGCGACCAATGCCATTGGAACGGAGCCCATGCGTCCCTGAGACGCTTCTTGGTCGATGTAGTCCCCAGGGATCGCTGAGCCGGTCGCCAGACACGTACCGTTGCCACGGTTGACAGTCCGTTCGACTGTGGGTTCGCCGCCTTCGCGGATTTCGTAGCTGATCGTCTGGGTATCCCGGTCGATGATGGGCTCGATCCACACCTTGGGTTTGCCGGATTTGTTGGCGAGCGTCCACGATGCCACCAACGGTACATGACCCGACCAAGACGGATCCGGCGACTCGACAGTCCGCGCCCAGATCCAGGCGATCGGCGTGAGCTTCTCCCCGTCGGGGCCTGTCGCATCCGGATACAGATACCCGATCCGGCGTTTCGCCTCGTCGCGCATCCACTGGCCGTAGACTTCCACATCGGCGGCCAGTCCCTGTGCCCGCTCCCAAGTGGTCAGAGTCTTCTCGACACTCGGATGAACCGGCACCATCCCCGCGAACCGCGGCGGAATCTCGATCACCGCCTTGTTGAGCAACACCGCCACCGGGTTCAAACCCCCGGCAAGCGCGGTGAGTCCAAGCCGCTGCGCCTCCATCGGAATCGCCCCACCCCCAGCAAACG
>JAHQYN010000083.1 GCA_024421085.1 Acidimicrobiia bacterium | reverse complement strand
GGAGGCACGCGTGTCCGTTTTTGTCCCGCCGGTGTTCAACCCGGGTCCGCCGCCGGCACCGGAGCCGTCGATGCTGGTGTTGACCACCGACGCAGACGACGACACCGTCATCGAGGGCGGGTCGGTGACAGTCACCGCCACGCTCGACGAGGCAGCCACAACTGCGGTGACAGTGACGTTGACCGCCACGGGCACTGCCACAGCCGACGACGACTACACCCTGCCGCCAGCGTTCACCATCGCCGCCGGCCAAACCACGGCGGCAGGCACAATACAAATCACCGACGACGACACCGCCGAAGACCCAGAAACGGTCATCCTCACCGCCACCGACACCGGCCTGACAGTCACGCCAGTGACCCTGACGATCACCGACGCGCCCGGCGTGTCGTTGTCGACCAGCACCGTGTCGCTGCAAGAAGGCACGACCGCGGTTTACACGGCAGTGTTGGACACGCAACCGTCTGCGAGTGTGACAATCACCGCCACCAGCGGCACACCAGACGCAGCGCCGGTGTCTGAGGCGGTCACGTTCACCACCGACAATTGGGGCACCGCCCAAACATTCACCGTGACCGGCACCAGCACAGGCACCTCAGAGATCACCCACACCGCAACCAGCACCGACACAAACTACACCCTCCCGGCGGTCGGCGCAGTCACCGCCACGATCACCGACGCGCCCGGTGTTTCGTTGTCGACCAGCACCGTGTCGCTGCAAGAAGGCACGACCGCGGTTTACACGGCGGTGTTGGACACGCAACCGTCCGCTGACGTGACAGTCACCGCCACTAGCGGCACACCAGACACAGCGACAGTGTCTGAGGCGGTCACGTTCACCACCGACAATTGGGGCACCGCCCAAACGTTCACCGTGACCGGCACCAGCACAGGCACCTCTGAGATCACCCACACCGCAACCAGCAACGACACAAACTACACCCTCCCGGCGGTCGGCGCAGTCACCGCCACGATCACCGACGCGCCCGGTGTTTCGTTGTCGACCAGCACCGTGTCGCTGCAAGAAGGCACGACCGCGGTTTACACGGCGGTGTTGGACACGCAACCGTCTGCGAGTGTGACAGTCGCCGCCACTAGCGGCACACCAGACGCAGCGACAGTGTCTGAGGCGGTCACGTTCACCACCGACAATTGGGGCACCGCCCAAACATTCACCGTGACCGGCACCAACACAGGCACCTCTGAGATCACCCACACCGCAACCAGCACCGACCCAAACTACACCATCCCAACGGTCGGCACCATCACCGCCACGATCACCGACCCGCCCGGTGTGTCGTTGTCGACCAGCACCGTGTCGCTGCAAGAAGGCACGACCGCGGTTTACACGGCAGTGTTGGACACGCAACCGTCTGCGAGTGTGACAATCACCGCCACCAGCGGCACACCAGACGCAGCGACAGTGTCTGGGGCGGTCACGTTCACCACCGACAATTGGGGCACCGCCCAAACATTCACCGTGACCGGCACCAACACAGGCACCTCAGAGATCACCCACACCGCAACCAGCACCGACACAAACTACACCATCCCAACGGTCGGCACCATCACCGCCACAACCACCGGCAGCGACGGTGGTTCTGGTGAACGTGACGACGCAAAGGTTCGTGTTCGTGTCGCGCAGTGCGAGATCGACTACAACGTCACAGAATCGCCGTTCGCTGATGTTGACGACTCGTTCGCTTACCGCGACGTGGCCTGCCTCGCCGAGTTGGGTGTGACCCAAGGCACCAGCGACGACACCTACTCACCCAAACAAGCCGTGACCCGCGAACAGATGGCAGCATTCCTGGCCCGCATGTATGAGAAGCTCAACGGCGAACCCGCCGAGACAGCACCAACACCGTTCACCGACATCGACGACTCGTCGTTCGCGTTCGACGACATCGGCCGCATCTACGGGCTCGGCATCACCAAAGGCACCAGCGACGACACCTACTCACCCAAACAAGTCGTCACCCGCGAACAAATGGCAGCATTCCTAGCGCGGCTGTATGAGAACCTCAACGGTCAACCCGCCGAGACAGCACCAACACCGTTTACCGACATCAACGACTCGTTCGCGTTCGACGACATCGGCCGCATCTACGGGCTCGACATCACCCAAGGCACCAGCGACGACACCTACTCACCCAAACAAGCCGTCACCCGCGAACAAATGGCAGCATTCCTAGCCCGCCTCTACCGAGCACTCACCACCCCCACCCCCTGACAAACACCGCACCACACAACACCAGCAGAACAGACCGTTGGATCGAACCAACACCGCTTCTATTGGTATCGGTGCGCTGATTTGTGCCCTTTCGTGAGTTTGCATCGTTTGCGCGATCTGACTCCGATGTGTGTGCAACGGTCCAGCGGGGCGCCTCTCTCCCACACCGCACGTTTCGTGGGATGCTTCTGAGGAGTCTTTGCTGCTCGTTTCGAGACGTTCATCCCCTCGACGCTGCGCAACGAAACCCCTTGGCGCAGGTCTGCGACGCAAGGCAATGCCCTGGCTTGGGCGGGCAGCGTGTCGATGGCTTCGGTTAACGCCTCATCGACCCGTTCGGAGAGATCACCGATCCGGTCCGCTGTGTCTGACAACGAGACCCCCAACTGGTCAGCTAATCGTGCCCACGCCGAAGAACTGCCGGTCTTTTCCAGCGTGTAGTCCTTGCCGACCTTCATTGCCAGTTTCAACTTCGGGACATAAAGCCTTCTACCCTCCAACACTTTGTATGGGATTATCGAACACAAGTCGTACAACGGAGCGAACCTCACTTGGCCTCCGTCGATCAGCAGGCTGTAGTTCTTGGCGTGTCCGTCCGTGTTCACGATCAACCAGTTGTAGATGAGCCCGTCAAGGAACTGACGGATATCAACTTCAGGGTTCGTTGAGTAACGACGCACCAGACCTGCTATGTCGCTGGGAGCCGGACCGCCGTCTGACTGATACTTCTCGGCGGGCGGAACGCCGAGCGCTTGGCACATGTCTTCTTGGTGGACGCGACGCCATTCACCGTCGGCTAGCCGGGCGCGGTCATAGCGCGCAACGACGAGAGCCCGTTGGTCTCCGAAGTAGACACATTCCGTGGAAGCTGCTCGGATACCGAGGTTGCGTGCGGCCCGCTGACACAGATGCTCTACAACATCCAAATCGGGGAACCTCATAGCAGCAGGTTTGAGGATATGGGTTGTGCAGGCGGCTCCGGCGGGAAGCGACCACCGCCCGGCATCGAACCGCAACGCTGTCTTCGACTGGGCCCCACCGAGGCTGAACGCTGTGTGTGTGCGGTTCTTGTTCCATCCCGTCACGTCTGTGCGGAGATCCGCGATTATCGCGCCGATATCCGGGTCGGCGAGAGGATGCAGCACACCTGTTCTGTTCATCACCGCAGCGGTGTCGGCGGGTCGACAGAACTGAACAGCCCCGGCGCAGTCGCGCCCGACGGGCGTCCCCAACAACACGGACGGCCTTGTGGATGTGACACCGTAGTCCGATGCCCACCTTCGGCGTACCTGGTCGTTGTCTGACAGCAGTCCGTCGAGCCACGCCTCGACATCGTAGGGGCGCTCAGCGAGCGGGATGCTCACCGACAGCGGAACAGGCGACGTCGAGGCGAGGTATTCGTCGCTGTAAACGAACGTCGCCCGGCTGCCGTGCGCCTCTGAAACGGTTCCTGCCAACCGACCGTGAAGCAGCACGTCAAGGTCGGTCATCAGCCATGCTGCTTCAGATGGTCGTCGAGGTTGAACTGTGAACGGTCTATGGGGTGGATCTCCATTTCGCAGTCCAATGCCCGCAGCAGCTCTATCAGCGTCGCTGCTTTGGGGTTGGCGCGGGCAGTTTCGATTGCCGATATCTGTGATCGCGCCACACCGCTGTTGTTAGCCAGTTCGGCCTGGGTCCAGCCAAGCTCGGTGCGGGCTTGTCTGATGGCTCGTCCTAGCCTGTGAGGCGACGTGACCGCTGTGCTGGGTCGACGCAGAGGTTCTGGCTGTGTAGTCGGCACGCTACAATCCCATCCGAGTTGCTGTTTGTTGCTCGCAGGCTACATCATACAGTATCTCAGACGATGTTGCCTGCGGGCTACACAAACCGTGTCGCGTTCCAGCAGGACCATCCCTGAGTTCACCGCTGCTGTTGGGTCGGTGAGCTTTGCGGGGCCTCTTCGGTGACCGCTTGGTGCGGCGGCGTGGGGCGGGCAGGCCCGGCCACCGCCGCTACGCCAGACTCAACCACGACCGGCCACCGACCGCTTACTGAACAAACTGGGCTAACCTGCGATCCGCTCGAGGACTGAGTCGAACAAACTGGGCAAGGAGCACGTTATGAGCACACCGGTGGGTCCGTATTCGCCGATCATGGCCGGCGGGGACTTCCTGTTCACTGCCGGCCAGATCGGTATCAGCGACGGTGTGCTCGTCGACGGCGGAGTCGAGGCCGAGACGAGGCAGGTGTTCGTCAACCTCCGTGCCGTGTTGGCCTCAGCTGGCGCATCGCTGACCGATGTGGTGAAAGCGACGGTGTTCCTTGTCGATATGGGTGACTACGCGGCGGTGAACAAGATCTACTCCGAGGAGTTCGACGGGCACCGCCCGGCCCGGTCCGCGGTGGCTGTGGTGGCGCTCCCGATCGGTGCACAGGTCGAGATCGAAGTGATCGCGGCCCGCCCGGCCGCTGTGGCAGACTGACGCGATGGACCTCGGAGCGGTGGTGATCGTGGTGTTGCTGGTGGTGGTCATGCCCGTGGCTGTGCTGATGAGCATGGCCGCACTCGCCGGCCTGCTCGGCGGACTCATCGGGCGTGACCGTGATCTCGACAACGTCGACGACAACGGCGAGCCCAACGAGTATCTTGCGCTCGCCGAGACCAACCCCTATCGCAGTTAGCGCCGCCCGGCAGCCCAGCCACTAGCCCCAGCCACTAGCCCCAACGGCTGCGACCGAGGCAATAGCCGACGGAGCGCACGGTCTGGATCAGGTTGGCGTGCTCCTCGCCGAGCTTGGAGCGCAGCCGCCGCACATGGACGTCGACGGTGCGCGCGCCACCATAGTAGTCGTAGCCCCAGACTCGGTTGAGGAGCGTCTCGCGGGTGAAGACCTTGCCGGGATGCGCGGCCAAGAACCTCAGGAGTTCGTATTCCATGTAGGTGAGGTCGAGCGGTCTGGAGTCGATCACCGCCTGGTAGGTCTCAAGGTTCATGGCCAGGGGGCCGTATTCGATCAGGTCGATGTCGTCGGCCTGGCCGCCCCGCCTGAAGAGGTGCTTGAGGCGGATCTCGAGCTCCAAGGGATGGAACGGATGCAGACAGAAGTCGTCGAACAGGTCGTGGTGGGGATCGAGCGACTGCAGCTGGCCGCCGTTGACGAGAAGCAGGATCAAACCGACGTTCACGTCGCCGTTGTGGACCGAGCGACAGAAGCGAAGCGCCGGTTCCAGGTCCGCGCCGGCCATGACGATGGCGCCCACCCATCCGTCTGCGGGTTCGTCGGCCCGGGCAGCGTCGGTGTCGGCCGCGGCCTTCCATGCCCAGCCACCGATATCGAGGGTCTGAGCCAGCTCCGGCGGCACCGGATCGGGAAAGACGAGCAGCGGCCTCATCGCTTCATGTCTATCAAGTCGGGCTCAGCAGCGTCGTGGGGCCCATCTGCGTCGGGCAGAGTTACGTCAGGCCCATCTGCGTCGGGCAGAGTTACGTCAGGCCCATCTGCGTCGGGCAGAGTTACGTCAGGCATTGCTACCAGGTGGGCAGATAGCGCTCGAGTTCAAACGGGGTGACAGTTGACTGGTACTGGTCCCACTCGGAGCGCTTGTTGCGCAGGAACCACTCGAAGATGTGGTCGCCGAGCGATTCACGGACCAGGTCGGACCCCTCCATCAGGTCCAGTGCTTCGTGCAGAGAACGGGGCAGCGGCGCCACCCCCAGCTCAGCGATCTCGTGCGGGTTGAGCTCGTGAAGGTTGGTGCGTGTCTCGGCGGGCAGTTCGTAGCCCTCGCTCACGCCCCGCAGCCCGGCGGCGAGCACCAGCGAGAACGCCAGATACGGGTTGCAGGCCGGGTCCGGGGAGCGGTACTCGATCCGAGCCGAGGTCGGCTTGCCCTGTCTGCGCACCGGCACCCTCACCAGGGCAGACCGGTTGTTGCGGGCCCAGGCCACATACGGGGGCGCCTCGGACTTCTCCGACAGTCGCTTGTAGCTGTTGACCAGCTGGTTGGTGACCGCGGTGATCTCCCGGGCATGGTGCAGCACCCCGGCTGTGAACTGGCGTCCGGTTGCTGAGAGTCCGTACGGGTCGTCACCGTCGTGGAAGATGTTGGTGTCGCCGCAGAACAGCGACATGTGAACATGCATCCCCGAGCCCTGCACACCGTTGAGCGGCTTGGGCATGAACGAAGCGTAGGTGTCGGCCTCCATGGCGATCTTCTTCACGACCAGTCGCAAGGTCATGAGATTGTCGGCCACGTCGAGCGCCTCGGTGTAGCGAAGGTCGATCTCGTGCTGGCTCGGGCTGTCCTCGTGGAACGAGTACTCGACGGGGATCCCCATGGCCTCGAGCATGTGGATGGTCCGTTTGCGGAGGTTGCTCGACACGTCGGCGGTGGTGAGGTCGAAATAGGAGGCGCGGTCGAGGGGCTGGGGCTTGCCGAGCGACGGGTCGCCCGAAGCGAAGTAGAAGAACTCGACCTCCGGGGCGGCGAAGAACGAGTAGCCCGCGGCCCGGGCCTCATTGAGGTTGCGGCGAAGGACCTGGCGGGGGTCGCCGTCGAAGGGGGTCTCGTCGAGGTTCTGGATGTCGCAGAACATTCGAGCCGACGGCTCGTCGTGCGTTGCCCACGGGAGCAGTTCGAAGGAGGTGGCGTCGGGGCGGGCCAGAACGTCGGATTCATGCACGCGTGAGAAACCGTCGATCGAGCTGCCGTCGAACTGCACGCCCTCGACGAACGCCGCCTCGAGTTCGGCCGGGGTTATGGCGACCGACTTGAGTTTCCCGAGCACGTCGGTGAACCAGAGCCGGATCAGCCGGATGCCGCGTTCCTCCACGCTGCGAAGCACGTACTGCTGGTCTCGTTCCATCCGCCAACGTTGCCACGCCCGACACTCGGATTGAACGGCGTGACCTGACCGTTCACACACAATTAACAATCGGGCAATCGTTGAGAAATCTGCTGCCTGAACGCTAGGGGCCGGTCATCTGGGTAGCCTGTCGTCGATTGCCGCAGCAGTCACGGCCCCGCGGCTATCGAGAAGGCGGCAACATTGTTCAAGAGCAACAACCTTCGAGAGAGGAAATCTAGTGGCCTACCGAGCTGAATATCTGTGGATCGACGGGAACGAGCCGACCAAGGAGATTCGTTCCAAGACGAAGGTTCTGGCCGATGGCGAAGAGCCGGGGATCTGGGGTTTTGACGGCTCCAGCACGAACCAGGCCGCGGGCAACGATTCTGATGTCGTCCTCGACCCTGTGTTCCAGTGCCCCGACCCGATCCGCGGCGGCGACAACATCCTGGTCATGTGCGAAACGCAGCTGACCGGGACTCTGGCGCCGCATCCGAGCAACACCCGCCGTCAAGCCCGCAAGGCGTATGAGCGCTACTCCGATCAGGAGCCGATCTTCGGGATGGAGCAGGAGTACACCCTGCTCGACCGCACGACAGGCTGGCCTGCGGGATTCCCGCCCAACGGCTTCCCCGCTCCCCAGGGCCCGTACTACTGCGGTGTGGGTGCAGTGAAGATCCACGGCCGTGAACTGATCGAGCGCCACACCACCGCCTGCATCGAAGCCGGTCTCAACATCTCGGGCACCAACGCCGAGGTCATGCCCGGTCAATGGGAGTTCCAGATCGGCCCGATCGACACCATGGCGATCGGCGACGAGATGTGGGTCGCCCGTTACCTCCTCTACCGGCTGGCCGAGGAGTTCGGAGTCGAGGTCTCCCTCGAGGCCAAGCCGATGAAGGGCGACTGGAACGGCGCCGGCATGCACACCAACTTCTCCACGAGGGCCATGCGTGAGTCGTTCGACCCGATCATCGCGGCCTGCGAGTCGCTGGGGGCCGACGGGGTGCCTGAGCGCCACATCGCCGGATACGGCGTGGGTATCGAGGACCGGCTGACCGGAGCACATGAGACGGAGCGGTTCGACACCTACTCCTACGCCCCCTCCGACCGCGGTGCGTCGGTCCGCATTCCTTGGCAGGTAGTGCAGAACGGCAAGGGCTACATCGAGGATCGTCGCCCCAACGCCAACGCCGACCCCTACGTGGTCGCCGCGCTGATGACCGACACAATCTGCGCCGCCCTGGCCTAGCGCCCGCGCGGATTGGCCCCGCCCGGCCGCCATTGGCCGCGAAGTTCACACGACAACCAAGCCGCGAACTGCGGGGTTCGGGCGCTGCGGGGTTCGCACGACAACCAAGCCGCACGCTGCGGGGTCAGACGACTGCGGGGTCAGACGACAACCAAGCCGCGAACTGCGGGGTTCGGGCGCTGCGGGGTCAGACGACAACCAAGCCGCACGCTGCGGGGTCAGACGACAACCAAGCCGCACGCTGCGGGGTTCGGGCGCTGCGCGGTCAGACGACAACCAAGCCGCGCGCTGCGGGGTCAGACGACTGCGGGGGTGTCGGGGTATGGTGCTGCGATCGCGGGGCCATACGATGATGGCGTGATGTCTGGCAGTGATGTCCTGCGAGTTGCGGTGTGCCACATGAACCCGACTGTGGGCGCCCTCGAAGGCAACATGGCGCTCGCGTTGGCGGCGCTCGCGCAAGCCGAGGAGGCCGATGCCGACGTTGCAGTCATGCCGGAGATGGCGATCACCGGTTATCCCCCCGAGGATCTCGTGTTGAGGCCCGGTTTCGTGGCTGACTGCCGGGCCACGGTGGAGAAGTTCGCGACGCAGACCTCGCGGTGCGCGGCCGTGGTCGGGTTCGCCGACGGAGATCCCTCAGCGGAGCGCGAGGTGGCCGATCTGGCTATCGTCAACGACGACGGGTCCGGTTACAACAGCGGCGTGTGGAACGCCCTGGCGATCTGTGCCGGGGGCCGCGTCGTCGGGACCTGCTACAAGCGCCACCTCCCCAACTACGACGTGTTCGACGAACTGCGCTACTTCCAACGCGGCGACGATCCGCTCACTCTCTACGAGATCGGCGGCGCGGCGGTGGGTGTGACGGTGTGCGAGGACTCGTGGATCCCCGACGGCCCTGTTTCGAGGCTCGCTTCGGCGGGGGCCCGGGTTGTGGTCAACGTCAACGGCTCGCCGTTCCGCACCGGCAAGCAGCATGTGCGAGAGCAGGTCATCAGCGAGCGTGTGGCCGAGGCGGGGGTTCCGGTCCTGTACGCCAACCTCGTCGGCGGGCAGGACGAACTGGTCTTCGACGGCGGCTCGTTCGTTGTGAGCCCGACGCCGCAGGGGCCGCAGGTCACGGCTCGCTGTGAGCGTTTCGCGGAGCGCGTCGAGGTGATCGATATCGAGTTGCCGAGTCCTCGTGAGAACACCGAGGAGGCTTCGCTGGTTGTGGTCTCGGCTGCGTCGCCTCGGCGGCGGGACCGGCTCACAGTGCCGTTCGTGGCGCCGTTGACGGAGTTGGCCGAACAGTGGCGGGCGTTGGAACTCGCCACCCGCGACTACGTCCACAAGAGCGGGTTCAGCGACGTCTGTGTCGGCCTTTCAGGCGGGGTCGACTCCTCGATCACCGCGACCATTGCGGCTGATGCACTCGGCGCGAGCCATGTCCACGGGGTGCTGATGCCCTCGCGGTACTCGAGTGACCACTCCATTGCCGATGCGGAGGCCATGGCCGCCAATCTCGGCATCGACACTCGCAGGTTCGCCATTGAGCCCGTCCATGCGGCGTTCACAGAGATGCTGTCGGGCGACTCCGCCACTGCGGGGAGTCTCGGCGATCTGACCGATCAGAACATGCAGTCGCGGATTCGCGGCGTGCTGTTGATGGCGCTGGCCAACGAGCATGGCTGGTTGGTGTTGACGACCGGCAACAAGTCGGAGGCAGCGGTCGGATACTCGACCCTCTACGGCGACACGGCGGGTGCCTATGCGGTGATCAAGGATGTCTGGAAACTCACTGTCTATGAGCTGTGCCGCTGGCGCAACAGCCAGGGTGCTCCGGTGATTCCCGATTCCGTGCTCGACAAGGCCCCGTCGGCTGAGCTCAGAGCCGACCAGCGTGACGACCAGTCGCTTCCGCCCTATGAAGTGCTCGACCCGATCCTGCGGGCCTACGTGGAGGCTGATCTGGGGGTGGCGGAAATCGTTGAGCGGGGTCTGGGCGACCGTGAGCTGGTACAGCAGGTCTGCCGGCTGGTTGATGTCGCCGAGTTCAAGCGGCGCCAGACTCCGATCGGGGCCCGTGTCTCCAACAAGGCGTTCGGTCGTGACCGCCGTATGCCGATCGTCAACCGCTACAGGGCGTGAGAGGCACTCCGCGGTGAACGACGAAGGGTTCTTGACGGTCGCGGCGACTTCGACTGTGCTGCGTGATCTTCGCTGGGCTTCGTCGAGCCTGTTCGAGTTGTTCGTTGCCTGGGCCGCTGAAGTTGAGCCAGAGCACGGTGATGTCGCGGTGTGGTTGTCGTCCACGGGGCGTCACCTGGGTGAGCAGGCTGAGAATCTGCAGGCCTTGATGCCGGACTCGGTGCTTCTCAGTGACCTGACGGCCCCGGGTGCCCCGGGTGCCCCGTCTGCAGAACCCGAAGGCGCTCTCGAGGCCATTCGCGGGGTGAGCGGATCGGTCGTGCGCCTGGCGATCGCGCAGCGTGTGCTGCTGGCCCAGCTCTCAGAATCGTGCGAGTCGGTGCAACGGTTGGCCGAGCCGCATGCCGACGCGCCGCTGCTGCGTGCGCTCGGTTTCCTGCTTCTCGACCTCCGCAATGACGGTGACGCGGGCAGGCTCCTCTTGGGGGCATTGCGCGACTCGAGCACCGATCAACACGTCACGGCGGCGGTGACCGAAGCCGAGAGACGACTCGTGCTGGCGGGCGGGCTCGTACCGGCCGTACCGTCCGCAGTGCTTCGCTGAGGCCGATACGAATTATCCCTCGGTTGTATAAGAGCAATCCATCGGTATCGTGAACCCGAACGGGGCTGAAGCGACGAGAGGGACATCCGTGGCGAAGGAGCGTGTCGAGAGGGACGAAGAGGATCTGGTCCGGCTGTACCTGACCGACATAGGTCAGTACGCGCTCTTGACCAAGGAGGGCGAAGTTCGTCTGGCTCAAGAGATCGAGGCCGGGATTGAGGCACGCCGAGAGCTGGCCGAGACGAAGCCGACCCCGGCCCGCCGCCGCGAACTCCGCCGCCTGTCCCGCAAGGGCGAGGCCGCAACCCGCACCTTCGTCCAGTCGAACCTGCGTCTGGTCGTGTCGATCGCCAAGAAGTACCAGGCCTCCGGTCTGCCCCTGCTCGACCTGATCCAGGAGGGCAACCTCGGGCTAATGCACGCCGTCGAGAAGTTCGATTGGCGCAAGGGGTTCAAGTTCTCGACCTACGCCACTTGGTGGATTCGTCAGGCGATTACCCGGGGCATCGCCAACACCGGCCGCACGATCCGCCTGCCGGTGCATGCGGGCGACACTCTGACACGCCTGCAGAAGGCACGGTCCCGCCTCGAATTGAAACACGGCCGGCCGGCCACGTTGAGCGAGTTGGCGTTCGAAGTGGAGATGCCTGAGGACAAGGTGACCGAGGCGCTTCGTTTCGCGGCTGAGCCTCTGTCGCTCTCTGAGCCGCTGCGCGAGGACGGCGACGCTGAACTCGGCGACGTGGTGGAGGACCGCGGCGCGGACTCCCCCTTCGAGGTGGCGGCGACGGCCCTGCTGCCCGAGGAGGTCACGCGCCTGCTGTCTCCGCTCGATGAGCGTGAGCGTGAGATTCTCAAGCTCCGTTTCGGCCTTGACCGCGGCGAGCCTCGAACCCTTGAAGAGGTCGGCGAGCATTTCAACCTGACCCGGGAGCGCATTCGTCAGATCGAGGCCCGAGCGATGTCGAAGCTCCGCCACCCCTCCTCCGACACTGGGGCCCGCGACCTCCTGAGCCTCTAGTCGCGTTTGCACTTGACCGAGTTTCAGCGCTTCGTGATGTTGGCTGCGACTGACTGGGGCATGCTGAAGCGTTGCGAAACAGGCGGTACCTTGGCGTATTGGCGTTTACGCAGTGGTCGAAGGTGTTCGGTGGACAGCGACGCTAGAGTTTGAACTTGATGCACAGAGAATCTGACCAGCGAGATCTCGCAACGCCCGGGACGGTATCGGACGAGCCCCGGCCCCGTCTTGAATCGGTGTCGGTTCGCGGTTTTAGGTCGCTCGCTGATGTGGAACTGTCGGATCTCGGTGATGCCACCGTGCTGATCGGTGCCAACGGGTCCGGTAAGTCCAACGTGATCGGGTTCTTCGAGATGCTGAGTTGGATGCTCCGGTCGCGGAACCTTGAACAGTTCGTTGCCCTGCAAGGTGGTGCCGACGACCAGCTCTTCATGGGCAACAAGGTGACACCGCGCATGGAGGCAGACATCCGCCTGGTGACGGCGGGCGGTATCAATGAGTACTCATTCCAGCTGTCTTATGGGGCCCCGGACAGGTTCTTGTTTACCGAGGAGCGGCTGCGCTTCAGTCGTGATGACGCCGGGAGTCAGGCGCCGTGGCAGATGGTCGGAAGCGGGCACACGGAGGCCCGTATCCACTTGGCGGCCCGAGACGGCCTTGTCGATGTCAACCCGAAGACGGCACGCGTCGTTCGCTGGCTGCTCCAGGATTGCGGGACGTTTCAGTTTCACGATACGTCGACGAGATCAAGTATGAAGCAACGCTGGGATGTGTCAGACAATCGGAGTCTGCGCTCCGACGGCGGAAACCTCGCAGCAGTTCTCATGCGTCTGCAAGACGACTACCCAGACCGTTTCGAGTGGGTGCAACAGGACGTGCGCCGGGTGCTGTTGAGTTTCGATCACTTCGTCCTCGAAGAAGAGTATGGGCGCGTCTTCTTGAGGTGGCGTGGAACGGCCTCGGACAAGACCTTCGGCGCTCATCTCACGTCGGATGGGTCGCTGCGATTCTTCGCTTTGGTGACGCTGTTGAACCTGCCGCCCGAGATGCTGCCCAGCGTAGTGTTGATCGACGAGCCCGAACTTGGACTTCATCCGGCGGCGGTCACTCTCGTAGGCTCGATGATCGCTTCGTTGTCGACCCAGTGCCAGGTCATTGTGGCCACGCAGTCGCCGCAACTGGTCGACTGCTTCGATCTCGACGAGATCGTCGTGATGGAACTGGAGGACTCTGCAACGGTTGCGTGCCGCAAGAGTCGCCACGAGTACGAACGATGGCTCGACGAGGACTACACGACTGGAGAACTCTGGTAGATGAACCTGCTCGGCGGCCGCCCCTGAGGCGTGTCGCAATCGTCGCGGAGGGCAACACCGGCGCGGTTGGAGAGCCCGATTTCGGCATCCGGGAGCCTCACAAGTCAGTCGACGGGGGCTCGGCTGTGGTGAGCAGGCGGTTGAGTAGTGGGTTGCCCCAGGTGAGCAGCGTCAGGTTGGCGTGCTGTTGCACTTGGGTGCGGTCGAAGGTGATGTTGTGCAGCGATCCGTTTAGGCGGAGTAGCCAGGCACCGTGGATATCGGGGTGCGGGCTCAACCGTTCCGCACATGGTGGGATCGCCAGTAGCGCGTGCTGGAGTCCCTGAAGATCCATCGCAGGGCGTAACGGCTGGGCGTGTTGCGGTACCGCGTCGAGGTCTTCGAGTCGGACGCGCGAGTCCTTCGCTCGGCGGTCCATCTGCTCGATCTCGTGTATGGCGTCGTCGGGGGTGATCTGTCCGAGGGCTGCGCGCTGCATCGCTGATTCCATTGATGCGAGCACTGGTTGCGCGCTCCCCACAACAGTAGTGAACCAGTTGAGCCGTTCCTCGATCCGCCGCAGGATGTCATCTTCGACCGTGCCTGTGTAGGAGAGGTTCGTGACTTCAACTAGAGGCTGGCCGCCGATCCGGTCGACACGCCCGATGCGCTGTTCGACCCGCATGAAGTTCCACGGCAGGTCGTAGTTGATGACGCGGGCGCAGGTCTGCAGGTTCAGG